>CAKQFF010000021.1 GCA_934230685.1 uncultured Prevotella sp.
TAGACACCAGCGACGAGTGGATTATGACCCGTGTCGGTATCAAGGAACGCCACATCCTCACAGAGGAAGGTCTCGGAACGAGCTATATGGCCCGTAAGGCAGCCAAGCAGCTCATCAAGAAGACAGGCGTTGATCCCGATACGATTGATGCGCTGATCGTAACCACCACAACTCCCGACTACAAGTTCCCCTCTACGGCATCCATCGTCCTTGGCAAACTTGGACTGAAGAATGCCTTTGCCTTCGACTTTGAGGCAGCATGCTGCGGATTCCTTTATTCGCTCGACGTGGCTGCCACAATGATCGAGAGCGGTCGCTACAAGAAGATAATCGTTATCGGTGCCGACAAAATGTCGTCGCTTGTCGACTATCAAGACCGTGCCACATGTGTGCTCTTCGGCGACGGTGCCGGAGCAGTGCTCGTTGAGGCTACCGAGGAGGAGAATGTAGGCGTGCAGAACTCTTATCTGCGTACAGATGGCATCGGACTTCCATTCCTTCACATGAAGGCTGGCGGTTCGGTTTGCCCACCTTCACATTTCACCGTAGACCATCGTTTGCACTATCTCTATCAAGAGGGTCGCACAGTGTTCCGTTATGCTGTTACCGACATGAGCAACGATGTGGCTGAGGTGATGAAGCGCAACAACCTCACTGCCGATGATGTGAGATGGGTAGTGCCTCATGAGGCAAACCTGCGTATCATCGAGGCAGTGACCAAGCGTATAGGTCTGCCTATGGACAAGGTGGTTGTAAACATCGAGCGCTACGGCAACACGAGTGCCGCCACAATACCATTGGCATTGTGGGATAATGAGAAAAATATGAAGAAGGGTGACAACGTTATCTTCACCGCATTCGGTGCAGGTTTCGTTCACGGCGCTTCTTTCTACAAGTGGGGCTACGATGGTTCTGCGGTAGCAGAGCAGAAGTAATCTAAGAAACATATTATCTTAAATAAAAAGCACGTTCGGACTGTTTCGGCAATCTCGAACGTGCTTTTTCGTGTTTTACTTGAAGTTCTCCTGTCCGTCGGTCTCCCCATGCAGGGCTTCCTTGAATTTCTCCCAGTTTTGGAAACCCACGAGTAGCGAGATGCGGTCGAGAGTCTCACGCTTGGGTTTCTCCGTACCCTTGATGTAACTTGACAGTTTCTCTTTGGCAAATACTTTCTGCGGAATAAGCTCCAATTGGTGCTCTACCGTGTCAAAAAGTTTCTTCAATGCGTAATTCATAATTCATAACATACTTAATGCATAATATTTCGGGGCAAAAGTACGGCTTTTTGATGGAAAAATAGTAATTTTGCAGATATATTTTTCATTCTTATAATCACTGTATGAAAGAATTAGCACTTAAGTACGGATGCAATCCGAATCAGAAGCCTTCGCGAATCTATATGGAAGAAGGCGAACTCCCAATCGAAGTACTCAACGGTCGTCCAGGCTATATCAATTTCCTCGACGCTCTCAACTCGTGGCAGCTTGTAAAAGAGCTCAAGGCTGCAACTGGTCTGCCAGCCGCTGCTTCCTTTAAGCACGTGTCTCCAGCCGGTGCTGCTGTGGGTCTGCCTCTTAGCGACACGCTTAAGAAGATATACTTCGTTGATGACGTAAAGATAGAACTCTCGCCGATTGCATGTGCCTATGCTCGTGCCCGCGGTGCCGACCGCATGAGTTCCTACGGCGACTTTGTTGCGTTGAGCGACACTTGCGACGCTGCTACAGCCACTCTCATCAAGCGTGAGGTAAGCGATGGCGTGATAGCTCCGGACTTCACCCCCGAGGCAATTGAGATACTCAAGGCAAAGCGTAAGGGTACATACAACGTGATAAAAATCGACCCCAACTACACTCCAGCTCCCATTGAGCACAAGCAGGTGTTTGGTGTGACATTCGAGCAGGGCCGCAATGAGGTGCGTCTCGACGATCCTAAACTCTTCGAGAATATTCCCACAAAGGCAAAGAACTTCACTCCCGAAGCCATCCGCGACCTTATCATCTCGCTCATCACTCTCAAGTACACTCAGTCTAACTCTGTATGCTACGTTAAGGACGGTCAGGCTATAGGCATCGGAGCTGGACAGCAGAGCCGTATCCACTGCACACGTCTCGCAGGTAACAAGGCCGATATCTGGTGGTTGCGCCAGCATCCTAAGGTGATGAACTTGCCTTTTGTCGACGGCATACGCCGTGCCGACCGCGACAACACTATCGATGTGTATATCTCGGAAGATTATGACGACGTACTGCGCGATGGCACATGGCAGATGTTCTTCAAGGAGAAGCCAGAGGTGTTGACCATGGAGGAGAAGAAGGCATGGATAGCCCAGAACCGCGGTGTAGCCCTTGGTTCAGACGCATTCTTCCCATTTGGCGACAATATCGAGCGTGCCCACAAGAGCGGTGTAGAGTATATTGCCCAGGCTGGCGGCTCAGTACGCGACGACAATGTGATAGACACCTGCGACAAGTATGGCATCACAATGGCGTTCACAGGCGTGCGTTTGTTCCACCATTAATTAATAATTAAATCATTATGAGCAAAGGCGACGATATAGATTCAATCATTGCCAATGGCATTTCATGGGGACGTGGCGGAGCTTCGTCAAAGAAGACCGATGACGGCAAAGTGAAGACAAAGGCAAAGAAGAAACAGTACATCACCGGTGCCCATGGCAGCGGTTCGGCACGTCAGAAGGCTAAATACCGCGAGCAACGTGCCAACAGACACAAGAAGTAATGTCTATTGTTGGTGTATATAAAGAAAGGTATGCAAAATATGTATATATGTACACGCAATAGATATAGGTAAACAAAAAAGCAGGGAATGTCGTTTGAATAGACATTCTCTGCTTTTATTTCTTTTCGAAAAAGGTACTCGAAAATTACTCTGCTGTTGTGTTAACACGACGCTCAGCGATGCGAGCCTTCTTACCAGTGAGCTTGCGGAGGTAGTAGAGCTTAGCGCGACGTACCTTACCGTACTTGTTGATCTCAATGCTGTCGATGTTCGGTGACTCGATTGGGAAGATACGCTCAACACCTACAGTACCAGACATCTTGCGAACAGTGAAACGCTTCTTGTCACCGTGGCCAGAAATCTTGATAACTACACCGCGGTAGAGCTGAATACGCTCCTTTGTACCCTCGATAATTTTGTAAGCGACTGTGATTGTGTCACCAGAACGGAACTCTGGGAACTTCTTGCCGGTTGCAAATGCTTCTTCAGCAACTTTAATTAAATCCATTGTAAATCTGATAATTAAATTTGTTTATCGTTCTCGCGCAACGTAACTGGGCAACACTTCTTCCCGTCATAGGTTACGCCGAAAAGCGGGTGCAAAGTTACTGCTTTTTCGTGTAACTCACAAATATTTAGCGAGTTAAATTCTATATAATGCTTTAATAACTGTTGCTAATTGTTTTATTTGTTGATAAAAATTAATATCTTTGCATCTATAAAAACAAAAAATATCGCATGAACAAACAATTCACACTCATTTCGCTTGCCACGGTGTCGCTCTTAGCCACCTCGTGCGCCCAGCATCAGTATCAGGTAGCCGAGGTTACCCGTTCGCGCATACTCATAGACTCGCGTTACGACTCCAATATTCCCGCAGAGGCAACCGCCTATCTTGCTCCCTACAAGGCACATGTCGACAGTTTGATGTCGCCTGTCATGGGTATTGCCGCCTCTGATTTATGGCGCAGCCGCCCTGAGAGTCCGTTGTCGAATCTTTTGTCCGACATATTGGTATGGAGCAGTAAGCGTTTTGGCGAGCATCCTGACTTTGCAGTCTACAATATGGGCGGCATACGCGCCTCTTTGAGCAAGGGTGACGTGACGCGTGGCGACATCCTCGACATTGCCCCCTTCGACAACAAGCTTTGTCTGCTCACGCTTAGCGGCAGCGATGTGCTTGAGTTGTTCGGACAGATAGCCAAGGTTGGAGGCGAAGGCGTGAGCCACAGTGTGCGTCTTGAGATATCCAAGGACGGCAGGTTGCTCTCGTCGTCAATCAACGGCAAGCCTGTAGACCCCAACGCTTCCTACCGCATAGCCACTATCGACTATCTCGCCCAGGGCAACGACTATCTCTATGCCTTCAAGAAGAAGACCAATGTAGTGTCGCCAAAGAGCGAGGAGAACAACGCGCGCTTCCTTATCGAGGACTACTTCAAGCAGATGAAGGCCGAGGGCAAGATGGTGGATGCCAAGGTAGAGGGACGCGTGACGGTGAAGAATTGATAACCATAAACCATAAAAAAGAATATAGAATACCGTTATGAAGAAAATATTCCTTATCATAGCCCTTTTCTGTGCCACACTCACTGTCTCGGCCCAGAAAACAAAGAAATTGGAGATACTCCACACCAACGACACCCATAGTTGCATACTTCCGCTTAATCCCAATCTTGCCGATACTCTTTTGGCAGGACGTGGAGGCTTCCTTCGCCGCATAGCCATGATAGAGCAGGAGCGCAAGACAAATCCCGACTTGCTGCTCTTCGACTCGGGCGACTTCTCACAGGGTTCACCCTTCTACACCCTGTTCAAGGGCGATGTGGAGGTGGAGCTTATGAACCGTATGGGCTACGATGCAGTGACAATAGGTAATCATGAGTTTGACTTCGGACTCGACAACATGGCACGCATATTCCGTGCAGCCAAGTTCCCAGTGGTATGCTCCAACTACGACTTCACCGGCACCCCCTTGCAAGGCATCGTAAAGCCATACGTCGTAATCAAGCGTGGTGGACTGCGCATAGGAGTATTTGGCATCTGTCCGCCAATGGACGGACTTGTGGATGCTGCGAAATGCGAGGGAGTGAAATATCTTGATCCGATAAAGACAGCCGACGACGTGGCACGAATGCTCAAGCACGATAAGAAGTGCGACCTTGTGGTGTGTCTCTCACACCTCGGCTGGATAGTGAACCAGAACGTCGACGACCACAAGATGGTGCGCGGCAATCACGATATCGACGTGGTGCTTGGCGGACACTCACACACCTTTTTCGAGACATTGCAGTATGTCGAGAATGCCGACGGCAAGAAGATTCCTGACGACCAGAACGGCAAGAATGCCATCTTTGTGGGCAAACTGCTGTTGACCATGCAGCGATAGAACATAATAAAAAGGAGGACCCAACCCATGATACCCCAAGAATACCAGAAATTCTATCTTAAGGATGTGACGTTTGTCAACCTTATGATGCGCCGCATTTACAATGTGCTGATAGTGGCCAACCCCTACGATGCCTTTATGCTCGAGGATGACGGACGCGTGGAGGAGAAGATATACAACGAGTATGTGGAGCTCGGACTGCGCTATCCGCCCACATTCACCCAGGTGAGCACTACTGAGGAAGCCTACCAAGTGTTGCGCACAATGCACATCGACCTCGTGATATGTATGCCAGGCAATGCCGACAACGACGCCTTCTCGGTGGCTCGCGACATCAAGGCAGGATTCCCGACAATACATTGCGTGGTGCTCACGCCATTCTCGCATGGCATCACCAAGCGTATGGAAAACGAGGACCTCAGCATCTTCGACTACGTGTTCTGCTGGCTTGGCAACACCAACCTCATCCTCTCCATCATCAAGCTCATAGAGGACAAGATGAATCTTGAGCATGACATCAAGGAGGGTGGGGTGCAGATGATACTCGTTGTGGAGGACAGCATACGCTTCTATAGCTCTATCTTGCCCAACCTCTACAACTATATCTTGGCTCAAAGCAAGCGCTTCTCCACCGAGGCTCTCAACCGCCATGCCGCTACATTAAGAATGCGCGGCCGTCCTAAGGTGGTGCTTGCCCGCACCTATGAGGAGGCAATGGCTCTGTATGAACGTTATTCCGACAATGTGCTTGGTGTGATAAGCGATGTGCGATTCCCATTGGGTGGCGTGAAGGACAGCGAGGCAGGACTCAAACTCCTTCGCAATATCCATGCCCAAAATCCCTATCTGCCGCTCATCATCGAGAGTTCAGAGTCGCACAACCGAGAGAAGGCAGAGGCCGAGGGGTTCCGCTTTGTCGACAAGAACTCCAAGAAGATGGCTCTCGACCTGCGCAAGATGATGGAGGAGCACATGGGCTTTGGCGACTTCATATTCCGTGACCCAAAGACCAAGGCCGAGATAATGCGCATACACTCGCTCAAGGAATTGCAGGACAACATCTTCAATATTCCCGACGACTCAATGCTCTACCACATATCGCGCAACCATATGAGCCGCTGGCTTTCGGCTCGCGCCATATTCCCAGTGTCAGAATTTTTGAAAAAGGTAACGTGGGATAGGCTGAAGGATATCACCGCACATCGCGAGATAATATTCGATGCCATAGTGCAGTATCGCCATATGAAGAACATTGGAGTGGTGGCTGTGTTCGACCGCATGAAGTTTGACTCCTACTCCCATTTCGCCCGCATCGGCGAAGGTTCGCTTGGTGGTAAGGGACGTGGCTTGGCATTCCTCGACAATATCATCAAGATGCATCCCGAATTCAACTCCTTCCCTGGTGCCACTGTGCAGATACCCAAGACCGTGGTGCTCTGCACCGACGTGTTCGACCAGTTTATGGAGCAGAACAACTTGTATCAGATAGCCCTAAGCGACGCGTCTGACGAGGACATACTACAGCACTTCATGCGTGCACAATTGCCTGACTCGCTGATAGCCGACTTCTTCACCTTCTTCGAGGCAGTGAAAAGTCCTATAGCCATACGCTCCAGCTCGCTGCTTGAGGATGCCCACTACCAGCCGTTCGCAGGTATCTATTCCACCTATATGATACCCTATCTCACCGACAAGTATGCCATGCTTGAGATGTTGGCTTGCGCCATAAAGGGTGTTTATGCTTCGGTCTACTACAAGGACTCCAAGGCCTATATGACCGCCACAAGCAATGTCATCGACCAGGAGAAGATGGCTGTAATCCTGCAAGAGGTTGTGGGCAAGCAATACGACGGACGCTATTATCCCAATGTGTCGGGCGTGTTGCGTTCGCTCAACTATTATCCCATCGGCGACGAGCGAGCCGAAGACGGCATAGCATCGCTTGCCCTCGGACTTGGCAAGTATATAGTTGATGGTGGACAGACGCTGCGTGTGTCGCCCTATCACCCACATCAGGTGTTGCAGACAAGCGAGCTTGACACGGCTCTGCGCGAGACACAGACCCGATTTTATGCCCTTGACACAAGGCATGTGGGCAACGACTTCAAGGTGGACGACGGTTTCAACATTCTGAACCTAAAGGTGAAGGAGGCAGAGCGCGACCATTCGCTCAACTACATAGCATCTACCTACGACCCCTACGACCAGGTGATACGCGACGGTATATACGATGGCGGACGCAAGGTAATCACCTTTGCCTCTGTGTTGCAGCATGGAGTGTTCCCATTGCCCGAACTGTTGCAGATGTCTATGAAGTATGGTGCCGAGTCGATGCGCCGCCCAGTGGAGATAGAGTTTGCCTGCAATCTTAATGAAGACCGCACGGGCAGCCTGTATCTCTTGCAGATACGCCCTATTGTAGACTCCAAGCAGATGCTCGACGAGGATGTGGCAGCAGTGCCTGATGCCGATTGTGTATTGCGCTCGCATAACTCTTTGGGACATGGTGTGACTGAGGATGTCACCGACATAGTGTATGTAAAGACCGACGATTCGTTCACAGCCTCCGACAATCCAACTATAGCCCGAGAGATAGAAAAGATAAACAGCGAGTATCTTGACCGTGGTGACAACTACGTGCTTGTGGGTCCGGGACGCTGGGGATCGAGCGACCCATGGCTTGGCATACCGGTAAAGTGGCCCCATATATCGGCAGCAAGAGTGATAGTAGAGGTTACGCTGAAGAACTATCGTGTAGACCCGAGCCAAGGCACCCACTTCTTCCAAAACCTCACATCCTTTGGTGTGGGCTATTTCACGGTGGATGCCAACCGAGGTCAGGGATTCTTCCGCAAGGAACTGCTTGATGGCATGGAAGCGGTAGAGGAAACCGAACACGTGAGAGTGGTGAGGTTTGCCAAACCGCTGAAGATAATGATGGACGGAAAGAAACAAGAGGGAGCCGTGTGTCTATGACGCGGCTCCTGCACTAAGCCGTAATCCAAGATTTTTTTCTTGCAGTGTTCTTGTTTCTCATTATTTTTATCTAATTTTGTACCTTAGATAATAAGGTAAGAAGTAATTAGAACACATATAAAACACAGAAAAAGAAAATGAGAACTGTATACGATTATTCTGTAAAGGACAGAAAGGGTAAGGAAGTATCTCTGAAGGAGTATGCCAACGAAGTGCTGCTCATTGTCAACACCGCTACAAAGTGCGGATTCACACCACAGTATGAGGAGCTGGAGAAGCTCTACGAGAAATACCATGCACAGGGTTTCGAGGTACTCGACTTCCCTTGCAACCAATTTGGAGCACAGGCACCTGGCACCGACGAGTCGATTCACCAGTTCTGCAAGCTTAACTATGGCACAGAATTCCCGCGATTCAAGAAACTGAAGGTTAACGGCGACGATGCCGACGCACTCTATAAGTTCCTTAAGGAGCAGAAGACATTCGCTGGCTTCAACCCTGAACACAAGCTCACACCGGTGCTTGAGGAAATCCTCGCCAAGGAGAACCCCGACTATAAGGAGACAAGCGACATAAAGTGGAACTTCACAAAATTCCTCACCAACAAGCGCGGTCAGGTAGTGGCACGCTTCGAGCCTACAGAAGACATCGAAAACATAGCAAAGCAGATAGAAGAGCTGCTGTAATTAGAAACAATACGCATACTAACATATACAATACGACATAACAATGGAACAGAGAGAACATGTGAAATGCCTTATTGTCGGCAGCGGTCCTGCTGGCTATACGGCTGCCATATATGCCGGACGAGCTAACCTCTCTCCGGTGGAGTACTGTGGCATTCAGACGGGCGGACAGCTCACACAAACCACAGTGGTTGAGAACTTCCCTGGCTATCCCGAGGGCGTAGACGGCAACCAGATGATGATGGACTTGCGCAAGCAGGCAGAGCGTTTCGGAGCCGACATACGCGAGGGCAGCATTGCCAAGGTAGACTTCTCTGGCAAACCCTATGTGCTTACTACCGATACAGGCAAGGAAATCGAGGCAGACTCTGTGATCATTGCCACTGGTGCAAGTGCCAAGTATCTTGGACTGGACGACGAAAAGAAGTACAACGGTCAGGGCGTGAGCGCATGTGCCACATGTGATGGTTTCTTCTATCGCAAGCGTACAGTAGCCGTTGTGGGTGGTGGCGACACTGCTTGCGAGGAGGCTCTCTATCTTGCAGGACTTTGCAAGAAGGTGTATATGATTGTGCGCAAGCCATTCCTTCGTGCAAGTGATGTTATGAAGAAGCGTGTTGAGGACAACGAGAAGATAGAGGTACTCTACGAGCACAACACCGAGGGACTCTACGGTGACGACGGTGTGGAGGGTGCACATCTCGTTAAGCGCAAGGGTGAGGCTGATGAGCAGCACTACGACTTGCCTATCGATGGTTTCTTCCTTGCTATTGGCCACAAGCCCAACACCGATGTGTTCCGTCCATTCGTAGAATGCGACGAAACAGGTTATATCAAGACCTTAGGATCTTCACCCCGTACAAATGTAGAGGGTGTATTTGCAGCTGGCGACTGTGCCGACCCTGTTTATCGTCAGGCTATCGTTGCTGCAGGTTCGGGTTGCAAGGCTGCCCTTGAGGCAGAACGTTATCTTGCCAATCTGAATGCTTAATCCGTGAGTGATTAGAATCTTTATAAATACAAAAAAGATATTTTCAAATGCCTGTCTTATTTGCATTTGAAAATATCTTTTTTTATTCTTGTATCCTACGCTTGAGCCAAATTGCGTCCGGCATCAATCCTAAGGAATATAAACATAAGAATAGTGAAACCCCACAACGACGAGCCTCCGTAACTGAAGAATGGCAGCGGAATGCCAATAACGGGCGTTAGTCCAAGCACCATGCCCACATTGATGAACACGTGGAAAAGGAATATTGACGCCACACAGTAGCCGTAGACTCGCCCGAAAGTGAATGGTTGCCGCTCGGCAAGTTTCATTAGTCGCAAAATCAGTGCAAGGAAGAGCAGCAGAACTCCTGCAGAGCCTACAAATCCTTCCTCCTCGCCCACGGTGCAGAATATAAAGTCGGTGTCTTGCTCAGGCACGAACTTCAGCTTTGTCTGTGTGCCATTGAGGAATCCCTTACCCTTTAGTCCGCCCGAACCGATGGCAATCTCGCTCTGGTGGACATTATATCCCGCTCCTGCAAGGTCCTCGTCGAGACCAAGCAAAACGTTGATGCGCACTCTCTGATGAGGCTCCATGACGTTGTTGAGCACATAGTCGGCAGAATAGAAGAACACTACCGAGCCAATGGCAAAGGCAAGAATCATGAACGAATGCGTGAAGCGTGTGCGCAGAGCATATAGCAGCAGGTACACAAACATCGCGCCACACACGGCAAGTTGCACCCATGTGATGTCGAACGGAATCACATACACCGAGAAGAGCAGAGCCAACACCGTGATGCCTATGCTATAGCCCAGTATGACCTTGGTCATACGTTGCTCCTCGCAATATACCTTCACCATGCCCGCCGTGAATATCTGCACCAAGAGCAATACCACAAACTTGCCCACCGAGGTAGGTGTGGCAAGTAGCATGACACCCTCGTACTTGATGCCCACCACGAAATACACCACCATTGCAACACCCGTAAACAAGATGCTGCCCGGCATGCCCTCGCGGTAGAGCACAAGGAAGAACGTGAGGTAGACAAGAGCCGAACCAGTCTCGCGCTGTCCTACGATGCAAAGCATAGGGATGAAAATCACTGCCATGGCAGCGGCAAAATCCTTCCATCTATGTATGTTGTAGCCATAGGCACTCATGAGTTTCGCCAATGCGAGTGCAGTGGCAAACTTACCGAACTCGGCAGGCTGCAGTCGCAGCGGACCTATTACGAGCCACGAGTGCGAGCCCTTGATGTCGTGGGGATTGAAGATGGTGGCAAACAGCAGCAACAGCAATATACCATATATAATATATGAGAAAGTGTCGAAGAACCGCGTGTCCATCATCAGGATGACAAATCCCAGACAAATACTTGTGCCTATCCATACAATCTGCATACCCGAGCGTGTGCCAAGGCTGAAGATATCGTTTTCGCCGTAGGTATAGCTGGCTCCGCAGATGCTTATCCAGCCGAATATCATCAGAGCTATATAGATGCCTATTGTAATCCAGTCGACTTGCGACCAAATGCTTTGAGGTTTGTTTGGCATGACAATTACAATTAAGAATTGAAAATTAAGAAAAGTGAATAAAGCCGCTACTGCTTTTCCTCCGCAGGCTTTGCTATCGCTTCAGGCACATTGTTATCCTTGCTGTCTTTCTCGGCAGCTTCTTTTGCCTTCTTCTTGGTCTCCGCCTTCTTCTTGGCAGCTTCCGTTTTCTCCTGTCCCGGGAATCGAGGACCGTAGCCAATGCGCCGTTTCTGCATTGCAGCAGCTTGCGCTTCGGCAGAAGGCGATAGTTTGCCAGTGAGGTATTGCTCCATCATCAGTCCGCCTATAGGCACACCGAAGTCGGCACCCCATCCACCGTTCTCCACATATACGGCAATGGCAATCTTAGGATTGTTCATAGGTGCAAACCCCATGAATACAGAGTGGTCGCGTCCATGGTTCTGAGCAGTACCAGTCTTTCCACAGGCCTCAAACGGCAATCGTGACAACATCTTACACGTACCCTTCAATGCCGACGAGCGCATGCCTGCCACTACATAGTCGTAGGCGCGTCGCGAGGCCTTGGTATAATGGCGGTGGCGGTAGAGAGTGTCGAGAGGTTCGCCTTCTACCTTGCGCACTACGTGAGGCACATAGTAATAGCCACGGTTGGCAATGGTTGCTCCAAGGTTGGCTATCTGCAATGGGGTGAGCGTCACCTCACCCTGTCCGATGGAGATGGATACAATGGTAAGACCGTTCCACGAACCTTTGTAGTTGCGGTCGTAATAGTCGGCATTAGGAATCATTCCACGTTTCTCGCCCGGCAAGTCAATGCCGAGTTTGTAGCCAAATCCCATGCTCACCATATAGTCGCGCCACACGTTCATCGCATCGTAAGGATTCTTGTATTTGGAGCGGTTGCCCATCATGTAGTATAATCCCCAACAGAAGTAGGCATTGCATGATGTGCTTATGGCGTCGACAAGAGCAATAGGCGCGGCATGTGAGTGGCAACCCACGTGCAATCCGCGGCAATAGAATCCGCGGTGGCAAGGAAATGCCGTGCTTGGCGTGATGATGCCCTCGGTCATATAGGTGAGAGCCTGCGAGGTCTTGAATGTAGAGCCAGGAGGATACATACCCATGATGGAACGGTTGAGCAAAGGTTTCCAAGCATCCTTCGACAGCAGCTTGTGGTTTTTGGAGCGAGAGCGTCCTACCATGATGCGTGGGTCGTAGCTTGGTGCAGACACCATAGCGAGTATTTCGCCCGTCTGTGGGTCGAGAGCCACAATAGAGCCAATCTTTCCCTCCATGAGTCTTTCGCCGAGAGCCTGAAGCTTCTCGTCGATGCCAAGAGTAAGGTCTTTGCCTGCCACAGGTCGGCGGTCGTATTCTCCGTTCTTGTATTTGCCTTGTATACGTCCTCGTGCGTCGCGCAATAGTATTTGCACACCTTTCTCGCCTCTCAACTCTTTCTCATAACTCTTCTCAACACCGAGCTTGCCAATGTAGTCGCCTGGCTGATAGTAGTCGTCCTCCTCAATGTCAGCAGGCGACACCTCAGCCACATCACCAAGCACATGTGCAGCTACGCCCGTTTGGTATTGGCGTATGCTTCGACGCTGTACATAGAAGCCCGGGAATCTGAACATCTTTTCTTGGAACACCGAGAATTCCTCGTTGCTAAGTTGGCTCATGAACATCTGCTGTGTGAAGCGTGAGTAGCCAGGATTCTTGGAGTAATCCTTAATGTCGTCCATGCGCTTGATGAAGAACTCCTTTGTAATGCCGAGAGCCTGGCAGAACTCAGTAGTGTCGATGCGTCCCTTAGCCTCGTTCATCACCACCATGATGTCGTAGGCAGGCTGGTTGTACACCATCAACCGTCCGTTGCGGTCGTAGATGGCGCCTCGCGATGGAAACTCTATTTTTTTGAGAAAAGCGTTGGAGTCGGCATTCTTCTTATAGTCGTCGCTCATGAGTTGCAGAGTGAATAGACGGATGATGTAGACGGTGACAATAGCCACCGCCACTCCGCTAAGCACAAAGCGACGGTTTTCGAGGTTGAATTTGCTCATTTTCTGTCTCTTACGTTTTCGATAACCAATATTAGAATCACGGTAATAGCCGTGCTACCAAGAATGCTGCTTGCCCATTGCATCCAGTTGTAGAGGTTGAATGCCTCAATAGTGAAGAACGACATGCAGCAAATGAGCACAAGTATGATGGTGTAGCTCACGAATTTCGACACACCAAGCGTGCGGAACGTAGGTGTGAGGTCGTCGGCACTGTCGCGTGGCACAAACAGTTCGAGCAGATATGGCTGCACAAGAGCGGCAAGTGTCATAGTGGCTGCAGCCACGCCAGGTGTGTTGGAGAAAGTGTCAACAGCCAGTCCGAGTGCGAAGCACCACAAGAGAGTAGCCCATTTGGCCTGATTGCGTTGCATAGGCAACACAAAATAGGTGTAGAGCAGCGGTGTGGCACATCCGAACAGGCGTATGTGGTTGAGCACAAGCACCTGCACAATGAGCAGTATGATGAAGAAAACGAAGTTTCTGATGATGTTCAAGTTCATGTGTGTATGTGGATTATTTTATTCGCGTGCTTTGAGCGAATCCTCAGCTGCACGCAATATCTCGAGTTTTTTATCCATTTCGCGGTCGTTGATAACGCATACGTCGCGGAGTCGTGCAAAGTCGGTAGACAGTGTCACCTTTAGTCTATATGACATACCGTTTTCCGAGTTGTAGACATGCTTGATGCGTCCTACGATGATGCCTGCAGGGAACACTGATGAGTAGCCCGAGGTTATGATATAGTCGCCGAGCTTAAAGTGGGCATGTCGTGGAATGTCGTCGATGTAGGCGTATTCAGGTGAGCCGCCTGTCCAGTGCAGATAGCCGAAGTAACCTCTGCCCTTGATAGAGCAGCTGATGTTTGACTGCTGGCTTAGTACTGGTATTACCACAGAGTAGTGGTCGCTTGTGAGGTAAACTATACCCACAACACCCGTTCCGCTCACAACACCCATGTCCTTCTTTACACCGTCGGCAGAACCCTTGTTGATGGTAATGAAGTTGTTGGCCTTGTCGAGCGACGAGCTTACAACCTTAGCCGGTATTGTCTCGAAGCCTTTCATCACGTTTTGCTGCATGCGCTCAACGAGGGTTGAATCCTTGGTGGTGCGCTCTATCTGTTCGGTGAGCTGAGCCACCTCGCGCTCAAGATAGAGGTTTCGTTCGGTAAGCTGGCGGTTTACCTCGGTAAGCGAGAAGAACTGTCCCACGGCAGAGTTCCATTCATACACCTTGCCGCTCACGGCGTTTGCCGATGAGAACCAAACGCTGCCCTGATAGCTGTTGTAATGGAATAGCAGCACGAAGCTTATGACCTCGAGCAGTATGAATACAAACCAGTGGTTGTGGCGGGCGAGAAAATCTAATAGGTTGCGCATTGTTGTAAAACTAAAAAAGTAAAACAGCAAAAAAGTAAAAAAGTAAAGACGGCGGCTTCTGAAGCCACTGTTCGGCAAGACCAGAAGTCCCACCCTTTTACTTCTTTACTTTTTTACTTTTTTACTTTTATATTATCTCATCAGGAATGAGAAACGGTCGATGTTCTTGAGAGCCACGCCTGCGCCCTTTGCCACGCTGTGCAATGGGTCTTCGGCAATGTGGAACGGAATATTGATCTTGTCGCTCAAGCGCTTGTCCAAGCCACGGAGCAGTGCACCGCCGCCTGAGAGATAGATACCGTTCTTCACGATGTCGGCATAAAGCTCAGGAGGAGTGTTCTCGAGTGCAGAGAGAACAGCGTTCTCAATCTTTGCCACTGTCTTGTCGAGGCAGTGTGCAATCTCCTGATAGCATACAGGCACCTCCATAGGCAGAGCAGTGATGCGGTTAGGACCATGCACGATGAAATCCTCAGGAGCCTCGTCGCCAAGTTCAGTAAGCGCAGAGCCTACGTGTATCTTGATACGCTCAGCCATACGCTCCGACACCTTTACGTTGTGCTGGCGCGACATGTATTCCTGAATGTCGGCAGTGAGGTCGTCGCCCGCAGTGCGGATAGAATTGTTCGACACGATGCCACCCAAAGAGATGACAGCGATTTCGGTAGAGCCTCCACCTATGTCTACAATCATGTTGCCCTCGGGAGCTTCCACGTCGATACCGATACCTATTGCAGCAGCCATAGGCTCGAAGATAAGATATACGTCGCGTCCGTCTGCATGTTCAGCGCTATCGCGCACGGCACGAAGCTCAACCTCGGTAGAGCCAGAAGGCACACCGATAACCATGCGGAGCGACGGTGAGAAGAAGCGGCTTCCGGTATGAACCATCTTTATGAGGCCGCGCATCATTTGTTCGCAAGCGGTAAAGTCGGCAATCACTCCGTCGCGGAGTGGTCGGATGGTTTTGATGTTGTCGTGAGTCTTCTCATACATCATCTTCGCCTTCGAGCCGACAGCAATCATTTTGTCGGTGCGACGGTCAAGAGCTACTACCGAAGGCTCGTCAACAACGATCTTGTCGTCGCTGATGATAATGGTGTTGGCTGTGCCAAGGTCCATCGCAATTTCCTGTACGAAAGAAAAAAATCCCATTTAATGAATTTTGAATTTTGAGTTTTGAGTTTTGATTTATCGGCATAGCCGATTTTGAATTATGAGTTGGGAGTTATGAGTTGTGAATTCTTAGTTATAAGTTGTGAATTCTCAATTCTTAATTGAACAATTCCAAATCGGCATAGCCGATAATTCAAGACTCAAAACTCCTAATCCTTAATTCTATTTGGCAAACCACTCGTGGATTGCAGTGTCGTAGTGGCTGCTCACTCCGAATGCGCGTTCTGCAAACATCTTGCGCTCGGCAAGGTCGGTCTCTGCGCCCTTCTTGTTGAGTATGTCGAGCAATACGGGATATTCAGCCTTGCTTGGCACAATCACCACGTCGTTGAAGTTCTTGGCTCCAGCGCGGATAAGAGAAATGCCGCCTATGTCAATCTTCTCGATGATGTCGGCATCGCTTGCGCCGCTTGCCACAGTCTGCTCGAATGGGTAGAGGTCTACAATCACGAGGTCGATTTCGGGAATGGCATACTCAGCCATCTGGTTAAGGTCGCCTTCGTTGTCGCGGCGTGCGAGAATACCGCCAAAGATGCGTGGGTGAAGAGTCTTCACGCGTCCGCCAAGGATTGACGGGTATGAGGTTACGCTCTCTACAGCCTGGCATTCAAAGCCAAGCGACTCGATGAAAGCCTGTGTGCCACCAGTGGAAAGGAATTTAACACCTTCTGCGTTGAGCTTCTTGAGAAGCTCGTCGAGACCGTCCTTGTGGAATACAGATACAAGCGCGGTCTTGATTTTTTTTGTTCCAGCCATAAAACTTTTACTATTATTGATGTCTTTAAACAAGTTCTCTTTGTTTTAAAGTGCAAAGTTAGCAAAAACAACGGATATTACATATTTTAAATGCTAAAAAAACATCAAGACGCGCTTATTTGTTGATTTATGCCCTTTACAACTACCTTTTGCGCAGTGCAAATGGCACATTCTCTGCCTCCTGCTTGGCAATAAAGGCTTTTCCAAAGGACAGCTTTGCTGCGTTGGGCTGCGTTATAGCTATGCCTGTTTGTGCAGTCTTGCTCTTGGCTGAGCGGTTTTGAGTTACGCGTTCACACTTGATGGTAGCGCGCTCGTTGCCTCCCACTTGGTTCATCACAGCCTCGAAGAAGTCCCATTTCTCTTTCTCGTCGTAGCCAAGGAAGAATTCACGTTTGTTGTGGTCGGTGTCAATGACAAAGCGCATACCGCTATCGTAGGTGAGGTAGAGCATGTATGAGCGTGAGTCGAAGTTCCATTTGAACTTCAGAGTCTGCGATTCGTACACTTGTTTCCCATCCTCGTCGTATACGGGCTTTCCGTAGTTGTCGTAGAGAGGTGCATAGTCGGTTTCCGTGCCGCTGCCTTGGTTGGAGTTTACGGTGTATTGTGTGAAGTCGAAGTCCACGTCGCATTGTGTCTTCACGCGTTTTCCGTCCTCATCATAGTATTCGTTCACCACAGTGCCCGTCCATGATCCGTTGAGCACCTGAGCCATTTGCACGTCAAGTGGAGTCTTGTCGTTCTTGTCATAGCCATTGTCTTCGCTCCAGTCGTTGCCCCAATAATTGTCGTCCCAGTAATATGGGTCGTCATCATCACAGCTTGTGAATGTCATTGGTGCTGCAGCCAGGAATAGGAGTGTAAGGAAATAGTAAATGCGTTTCATAATCGTCGTTGTTAAGTGATTAAATATGTTTTCTGATTGCAAATTTAAGAAAAGTATTTCAATTAGATAAAGGTTAAAACCATATTAATAGGTAGGGATTTCCCTATTCTCTATTCCCGTCAACTCATTCTCCTCGTCAACACTGGCTACATGTTTCACTCATTATCTTGTTAAAGCACTTGCTTTTATAGAATATAATAAGTATCTTTGCAACAAATAGTAATATATCATAACCATTTTTACGACTATGCAGGAAAGATATCTCAACCCACATACCGACTTTGGATTCAAGCGTCTGTTTGGTTCGGAGTTCAACAAGGATTTGCTTATTAGTTTCCTTAATGCCTTGTTCAGAGGTGAGCAAGACGTGCAGGACGTTACCTATCTCAATGCCGAGCATATAGGAGAACGTGCTGATGCTCGTCGTGCCATATTCGATGTGTACTGCACCAATCAACGAGGCGAGAAATTCATAGTGGAAATGCAGAATGTATATCAAGAGTTCTTCAAGGACCGCACGATATATTATTCTACATTCCCCATACGTGAGCAGGCTCAGCGTGGTGGCAACTGGGATTTTCATCTCAACTCAGTATACACCATTGGACTTCTTAACTTCAATTTTGCCGAGGGTCTCGACGAGGCACGCCATTGGCACCACGAGGTGAAACTAATGGAGGTTGACACAAAGAAGATATTCTACGACAAGCTGACGTATGTATATGTGGAGATTCCGAAATTCAACAAAAAAGAGTCAGAGCTTGAGACAATGTACGACAAATGGATGTACGTGCTCAAGAATCTCTCGGCACTTATGGAGCGTCCTGCAGCTCTGCAAGAACGTATATTCACACGCCTGTTCGAACAGGCTGAAATAGCGAAGTTCAACCCCGAGGAACTCATGCTATACGAAGATAGCGTTAATGCTTATAGAGATATTGTAAATGCTATAAATACAGCAAAGAAAGATAGTTTTGCTGAGGGCAAAGCAGAAGGAATAGAGCTTGGCAAGGCAGAAGGAATAGAGATTGGTAAAGCCGAGGGAATAGAACTTGGCAAAAAGCTTCGTGATATGCAAATAGCCCGCAACTTGCTTAAGAAAGGCTTATCCGTCAACGACATTGCTGAAACAATGGGACTGTCGCAGGATGATGTTGCATCATTGCTATAAGAAAAAAATCACCCCCAGCCTCTCCATAATTATGGAGTAGCCGTGGGTGAACATTTGGATTTTTCCCTTTTCTCTTCCCGTTGCCATATGTCAGATATTCTTTATTTGAGGTTCTGCAGCACTAAGATAAGTGAATTTCCTGACATATGCAAGTATTGGATAATTTGTTGTTATCCAATGGCTTGCTTTCTTGTAAAATTATAAGTCTGCTAATTTAAGGATACAAAAAATATTGACAGATATGGACAGATGTACTCGCATACAAGCAATAAACAAAGTATTGAAGGAATACTTTGAAGACAATCCAAACCAAAGACCCATTCCAGCGAAAGAGTTTATGGAACTATTTGTAGAGAAAGGTATCTTCAACCAGGATAGCAAAGGTGGTTTGCCTATTAGGAAACTTCTTAGAGAACTCGATAGTGAGAATAGACTTTCAGATATTCCCTATGCTATCGGAGAAATGAAGAGGAAAAACAAAAATTGGTTCTTTGCCAAACCACAGACAAACATCCAAGGTAGTTTAGAACCAATTGATAATAGCAAGCCCACAACGCATATCACAAATGACACAACTAGTAAGAAGAGAGTTGGTCGCATGGACTCAGATGAGTATTATGTAATTGAACTATGCAACGAGGTTCTTGGCCTAAAAGCGTCTCAGCAGCATCGTTTTGATTTTCTTGTTGGAGATAGCGGTACAAAGCTGCCAGTTGATGCTTACTACGAAGATTTGAATTTGGTAGTTGAATACCTGGAAAGTCAGCATACAATATCCACTCCTTTCTTTGACAAGAAGAAAACAGTAAGTGGTGTTTCAAGAGGCGAACAAAGACGTTTGTATGACGAACGACGAAGAGTAGAGTTGCCAAAACATGGTATCAACCTTGTGTCGATTAGTTATAACGACTTCGGTACGACAAAACGATTGAAAAGAAACCATAATCTTGACATCGAAGTGGTTCGGACAAAATTAAGTGACTATATCAAAAAGAA
>CAKQFF010000022.1 GCA_934230685.1 uncultured Prevotella sp.
GGCTATGTTCAACGAGCGCAACCAGCGCATCGAGAGCGCCGGACCTTCAGAGCCGGCAATCATCCTCGGCTTGAACGGAGCGCCTACAGCCGGCGACTCGTTCCACACACTGGAGACAGAGCAGGAGGCACGCGAGATAGCCAACAAGCGTCTGCAGCTGCAGCGCGAGCAGGGCTTGCGCACACAGAAGCGTCTCACCCTCTCGGATATCTCTCACCGTATCGCTCTTGGATCGTTCAAGGAGCTTAACATCATCGTTAAGGGTGATACCGACGGTTCTATCGAGGCTCTGTCCGACTCGTTCATCAAGCTCTCTACCGAGAAGATCAAGGTGAACGTCATCCACAAGGCTGTGGGCCAGATTTCAGAGAGCGACGTTACTCTTGCCGATGCTTCCGATGCCATCATCGTGGGCTTCCAGGTGCGTCCTTCGGCTGCTGCACGCAAGCTTGCCGAGCAGGAGGGTGTTGAAATCAACACTTACTCAGTAATCTACGACGCTATCGACGATGTTAAGTCTGCCATGATTGGTATGCTCGACAAGGTTAAGAAGGAGGTTATCACCGGTCAGGTTGAGGTGCGCGAGGTTTACAAGATCTCTAAGGTCGGAACCGTTGCCGGAGCCTACGTTGTCGAGGGTAAGGTTCACCGTACCGACAAGGCTCGCGTTGTGCGCGACGGCATCGTGGTTCACACAGCCGATATTGCTGCCCTCAAGCGCTACAAGGACGACGTTAAGGAGGTTGCCACCAACTTCGAGTGTGGTATCTCGCTCGTCAACTTCAACGACATCCAGCAGGGTGACATTCTGGAGACCTTCACCGAGATTGAGGTTAAGCAGACTCTGTAAAGAATTGATAATGTAATTGATAAACAAATAATGACTCGCTATATGTCTTTTTCAAAAGGATATATAGCGAGTTTTTAAATATCGTAAAAGCAATAGCTTGAAGTCAGAAAGGTTAATTTTAATATAAATTCTTTGCCATGTCGGCAAATAGCAGTACCTTTGCATCCGATTTCAAAAACAAGTATAACCATGTGGAAGAATTTGGCTGCTTGCAACCACACTAAAAAATGCTAAAACTGCAACGTCCGACCGCATGTGCTATGCGTATCGCCAACGGTTTGGCGGCATGGATACAATGATAATAGCATAATGTGTAGGACAGCGGTAATTGGTGTTTTTCCACTGTTTTTTAATTTTAAAATTTGGAAAAAATGAATTATCTTTTTTCATCAGAATCAGTTTCAGAGGGTCATCCCGACAAAGTCGCCGACCAGATTTCCGACGCCTTGGTCGATCAGTTTCTCGCCTACGACGAGCACGCTCATTGTGCCATTGAGTCGTTTGTGACTACTGGCCAGGTAGTTATCATGGGTGAGGTGCGCTCAGGAGTTTACATCGACTTGCAGACCATCGCACGCAAGACCATCAATCAGATTGGCTACTCTAAGTCGGAATATCAGTTTGACGGCAACTCTTGTGGTGTGCTTACTGCTATCCACGAGCAGAGCGACGACATCAACCGTGGTGTGAGCCGTGCCGAGGAAGAGGAGCAGGGAGCCGGCGACCAGGGAATGATGTTCGGCTATGCCACCAACGAGACCGAGAACTACATGCCTGTGACTCTCGACCTCGCACAGCTCATCATGCGTGTGCTTGCCGACATCCGCAAGGAAGGCAAGGAGATGACTTATTTGCGCCCCGACTCAAAGAGTCAGGTGACAGTAGAATATTCAGAGGAGGGCATTCCTCAGCGCATCGACACTATCGTTGTGAGCACACAGCACGACGAGTTTGACAACGATGACGAGCGTATGCTTGCCAAGATTAAGGAGGATGTGCTCAATATCCTTATGCCTCGTGTTAAGGCAGAGATCCACAGCGAGAAGGTATTGGCCCTCTTCAACGACGACATCAAGTACTTTGTCAATCCTACTGGTAAGTTTGTTATCGGTGGCCCTCACGGAGATACTGGTCTTACAGGCCGTAAGATTATCGTAGACACATACGGTGGTAAGGGTGCGCACGGTGGTGGAGCATTCTCGGGCAAAGACCCTTCAAAGGTTGACCGTTCGGCTGCCTATGCCGCACGCTATATCGCCAAGAACATGGTGGCTGCTGGAGTGGCAGACGAGATGCTTGTGCAGGTGAGCTACGCAATTGGTGTGGCAGAGCCAGTGAACATCTATGTGAACACCTACGGACGCTCACGCGTGAACATGAGCGACGGCGAGATAGCACAGAAGATAGAGAAACTCTTTGATCTCCGACCAAAGGCTATCGAGCGCACACTCAAATTGCGCCAGCCTATCTACCGCGAGACAGCTGCCTACGGACACATGGGCCGCAAGAACGAGGTGGTGGAGAAGACATTCACCTCGCGCTATCACGAGACTAAGGTGATGAAGGTGGAACTCTTCACATGGGAGAAACTCGACCGTGTGGACGACATCAAGAAAGAGTTTGGACTGTAAATCAAAGGATTACAGTTGGAATATTGACAATTGACAATAATTGATATTATGAACGTAACTGACTCCATTCACTCCGAGGAGATAATTCTCGGCGAAGACGGACTGCCGGTGGCAGCGAAACAACAACCGCGCCAGCATTATCAGCCCACGCCCGCACAGGTGCTCTCGTGGCTGCCTAAGAATGCTACGCCCGAGCAGCAAGACTCCGCCATACAGGCACACATAAAGCCATCGGAGATAACGTGGAGTCAGCAGCCAGACACGCTCCACTTGCCCGGACAGACAGCCGGGCATTCGTGGCGCGATGTCAACATGCCCAAGTACTACCGTGAGTCCTACTTCACGGGTAAGCCTTGGTTCCACCCCGACCTCTTTGGTGGACGACTCGGTGTGGCTGGCGACCCAGTGCCTTATGGCATTGCACGCGACAACGTGATAACAGCTATGCTGCTCTTCTGCTTCATACTCGCAGCCGTTGCCTACGCCAAGTCAAAGCGGTTTATCCTGCGCCAGGCAAAGGACTTCTTCCGTCCGCCCCACAGCGACAAGACGACTGCCATGACCGAGACATCAAGCGAACTGCGTTTCCAGTTCTTCCTTGTGCTGCAGAGTTGTCTGCTCTTCGCGCTGATATACTTCTTCTATGTGCAGATACGTGTCACCGACACGTTCATCATCGACCAATATCAGGTGATAGGCGTGTTCGCCCTTATCAACCTGGGCTACGTGCTTGTGAAGTCGGCCATATATTGGCTAGCCGGATGGGTGTTCTTCGACAGGCGGAGCAACGACCAATGGATGAAATCATTACTCTTCCTCATAGCCATGGAGGGAGTGTGCGTGTTCCCGGTGGTGATGCTTCAGGCATATTTTGAAATGCCTGTCGAGACAACGCTCGTATGCACGGGAGTAGTGATAGCAGTATTCAAATTGTTGTCCCTTTACAAGGCATATATCATCTTTTTCAGACATTTAGGCAATTCTTTGCAATTTTTTTTGTACTTTTGCACGCTTGAACTGCTACCATTGGCCACGCTGCTCGATGTGCTTGCCATGGTGGGCAACTATTTGAAAGTGAATTTATAAAGAACATATATACTTTTTACGATACATATTTTTAGATAGAGAAATGATAAAGAAAATTCTGGTCTCCCAGCCCGAACCGTCAAGCGAGAAGTCGCCATACTTCGACATTGCTAATGATTTTGGTGTAGAACTCGTCTTCCGCCCATTCATCAAGGTAGAAGGACTCAGCTCAAAGGAGTTCCGTCAGCAGAAAATCGGACTGTTGGATTTCACCGCTGTGGTCTTCACCTCACGTCACGCCATCGACAATTATTTCACACTTGCCAAGGAGATGCGCATCACCATCCCCGAGGACATGAAATACTTCTGCGTGACAGAGACAATCGCTCTCTATATTCAGAAATACGTGCAGTACCGCAAGCGCAAGGTGTTCTTCGGAACCACAGGCAAGCTCGACTCGCTTATCCCGACTATGGTGAAGCACAAGAACGAGAAGTATCTCGTGCCGCTCAGCGATGTGCACAACGACGATGTGCAGCAACTGCTTGATGCCAAGAAGCTCAACCATAAGGAATGCGTGATGTACCGCACAGTTAGCAACAACTTCACAGAGGAGGAAGTGAAGAACTTCGACTGCGACATGCTCGTGTTCTTCAGTCCTACCGGCATCAAGGCCTTCACCAAGAACTTCCCCGACTTCAAGCAGGGCGATGTGCGCATAGCTACCTTCGGTCCGGCTACAGCCAAGGCTGTGGAGGACGAGGGATTCCGTCTCGACCTTGAGGCTCCCACCAAGGAGCATCCGTCGATGACAGCCGCTTTGCGCTGGTATCTCGAAAACAACAAATAAAAAAGGGTGTCCGCACCTCTACACCATCACACTATGACAATATCCAAGTACTCTCTCCCGCAAGCGGAGCGTATAAACAGCAAAAAGCAAATCGACCGCCTCTTTCGTGGAGGCGGCTCGAAAGCCATGACAGCATCGCCATTGCGCGTTGTATACATGGCTGAAGAGAGGGGCAAGGAAGCGCGAGAGCCTCTGGCGCAGATGATGGTGAGTGTGCCAAAGCGCTACTTCAAGCGAGCTGTCAAGCGCAATCTCATCAAACGCCAAGTGCGCGAGGCTTACCGACTCAACAAGCACATTCTTGTCGACAGACTCTCGCTTATGGACAACATTGGCGTGTCGATGTGCTTTATATGGACAGCCGACCGCATATGCAATATGACAGAGGTTGGCGAGCGCATGAGCAATCTGCTGCAGCGCATAGCCGAGCGCATTGAGCGCGACAGCAAAAATGTGGAGGCAAAGGAATGAGCAGCCTACGTCGTTTCTGGGCGTGGCTGTCGCATGCCCTCGCATGGCTCACCGTGCAGCCCATACGCTTCTATCAGAAGTTTATCACTCCCTACACCCCGGCTTCGTGCCGATTCCAGCCCACTTGCTCGGAATATGCACGCCAAGCCTTGTTAAAGCATGGCTTCTTCAAGGGCATGGCTCTCTCAATATGGCGAATATTGAGATGCAACCCATGGGGAGGATCGGGCTATGACCCGGTGCCGTAAGTCTTTAAAATAAATTTCCCAATTATATTACTAATTAAAACAATGGCAAAAAATTTCGTTGAAGAACTGCGCTGGCGCGGCATGCTCGCGCAGATTATGCCCGGTACTGAGGAATACCTCAATACCCACATGGTGTCTGCGTATCTGGGCACCGACCCAACTGCCGACTCTCTCCACATCGGCCATCTTTGCGGCATCATGATGCTGCGTCATCTCCAGCGTTGCGGTCACAAGCCTTATCTGCTCGTGGGCGGTGCTACTGGAATGATTGGCGACCCTTCGGGCAAGAGTCAGGAGCGCAACCTGCTCGATTCTGAAACCCTCTACCACAATCAGGAGGCTATAAAGAAGCAGGTGTCTAAGTTCCTCGACTTCGATGGCAACGAGCCTAACAAGGCAGAGCTTGTCAACAACTACGACTGGATGAAGGACTTCACCTTCCTCGACTTCGCGCGCGAGGTGGGCAAGCACATCACCGTGAACTATATGATGGCTAAGGACTCTGTTCAGAAGCGTCTCAACGGCGAGGCTCGCGATGGTCTCTCGTTCACCGAGTTCACCTATCAGCTCCTTCAGGGCTACGACTTCCTCTATCAATATCAGAAGTATGGCGTGCGCCTTCAGCTTGGCGGCAACGACCAGTGGGGCAACATGACCACAGGTACTGAGCTTATCCGCCGCACATTGGGCAACGAATCGGAGGCTTACTGCCTTACATGTCCGCTCATTACCAAGAGCGACGGCAAGAAGTTTGGCAAGACCGAGAGTGGCAACGTTTGGCTTGACCGCAACCGCACTACTCCTTACGCTTTCTATCAGTTCTGGCTTAACGTGAGCGACGTGGAGGCTGAGAAGTATATCAAGATATTCACCGACCTCGACAAGGAGACTATCGACGCTCTCGTGGCTGAGCATAGCGAGGATCCGGGTCGCCGCATCCTGCAGAAGCGTCTGGCTGAGGAACTGACCATTATGGTTCACTCTCGCGAGGACCTTGAGATTGCTCAGGAGGCTTCAAGCATCCTCTTTGGCAAGGGCACAAAGGAGACTCTGCAGAAGTTCGACGAGGCCACATTGCTCTCTATCTTTGAGGGTGTGCCACACTTTGAGCTTTCTAAGGATCAGCTCGGTCAGCCTGCTGTAGATATCTTCACTCGCGACGACGTAAAGATTTTCGCCTCTAAGGGCGAGATGCGCAAGCTTGTTCAGGGTGGTGGCGTTTCGCTCAACAAGGAGAAGCTTGCCGCCTTCGACCGTGTTGTGACTGCCGAAGACCTTATCGACGGCAAGTATCTGCTCGTGCAGCGTGGCAAGAAGAACTACTATCTTATTACTGTAAAGTAAAGTTCTCTTTTTAGTGGACTCACAATAAAGCAAGAGGACTTGTCAAAACTCTATCTTATGGGTTCTGGCAAGTCCTCTTGCTTTTTTTATCTATCAACAACTATCATTCCGGTCATCTGGAAAAACCTTCATATCATGGCATGATACGATCGTATCAAGGCACAATACGGTCATATCATGGCATGATACGACTATTTCAAGGCACGCAACATAATTTTATATCACGTTCATGACATAGCAAGAACGCATGAAAAAACTTTGTTTAATGTAGTGTAACGTTCTAATGATCGATTTGGAATAAACGCAAAAAAGCGCAGCCCCTTTTTAGGAACTGCGCTTATAAAGATGGTTGTTTGTTTCAGAAAAACGTTACTTAACTTCTACAACTTCAGCCTCTGCAACCTCTGCCTGAAGATTCTTGATCTTGCGGCCAAGAGTGATGTAGGCTACTGGAGCTGCGATGAAGATAGACGACAATGTACCGAATACAACACCGAGCAACATTGCGAACGAGAAGCTGCGTGTGCTCTCACCGCCGAAGCAGAAGATACAGAGCAGCACGATGAATGTAGAGAACGATGTATTGATAGTACGTGCGAGGGTCTCGTTCAACGAGTTGTTGAAGAGGTCCTGCAAGTCGTCCTTCTTGTGCAACTGGAGGTTCTCGCGGATACGGTCGAATACCACCACCTTGTCGTTGATAGAGTAACCGATAACGGTAAGGATGGCGCCGATGAATGTCTGGTCTACCTCAAGCGAGAATGGAACGATGTCCCAAAGCAATGAGAAGAAGCCGATGACGATTGTGGCGTCGATGGCAAGAGCTACGGTAGAACCGATAGAGAATGCCACGTTGCGGAAACGTATCAAGATGTAGAGGAAGATAGCTGCAAGGGCGATGAGCACGGAGATGATAGCACCGTGAGTGATGTCCTTGGCTACTGCTGGACCTACCTTTGTAGAAGATACGATAGAGCCACCTGCACGAACGTCTGGGTTCTTGAAAGCTTCTACGCTACCCTGAGTAACGAGACCTGCGCCATGCAGACCCTTGTAGAGGATGTCCTCCACCTCGTTGTCGATGGCTGGGTTGTTAGACTCAATCTTGTAGTTGGTAGAGATACGGATGGTCTTGCCGTCGGTACCAAGTGCGAGAGCGTTGACTGTAGCACCCTTGAAGAGAGGAAGGAGGGCTTCCTTCACCTGCTCAGGCTCTGTCTGCTTCTCAAGCACCACTACATAGTTGCGGCCACCGGTGAAGTCGATACCCTTGCTCAAGCCACGAACGGAGAAGCTGCCAATCATCACGAGGAGAACTATGCCGAATACGGTGAATGAGGTCTTGTAAGACGACATGAAGCGGAAGCTCTTGCCCACCATGAAGTTGCGTGAGATCTTGGTTGTGAAGGTCTGCTTTGTCCACTTGTCGTGAGCCAGACGGTTCTCGTAAACGAGACGTGTGAGGAACACTGCGGTGAAGAACGAACAGCAGATACCGATGATAAGTGTGGTAGCGAAGCCACGGATAGGACCTGTACCGAACACGTAGAGAATCACACCTGTGATGATAGATGTCAAGTTGGAGTCGAAGATGGCTGAGAAAGCATTGCTGTAGCCCTGAGCCAAAGCCTGCTTGGTGCCGAGACCCTTCTTAAGTTCCTCCTTGGTGCGCTCGTAGATAAGCACGTTGGCATCCACAGCCATACCCAAGGCAAGCACGATACCGGCGATACCTGGCATTGTCAATGCTGCCTGGAACGATGCCATGATACCCATTGTGAAGAAGAGGTTCAAGAGCAATGCGCCGTTGGCAACCATACCTGGGATGAAGTCGTACATCACAACCATGTAGATCATCAAGATGAAGAAGGCGATGATGAACGAGATGAAGCCCTGCTGGATTGACTGGGCACCGAGTGTAGGACCTACAACCTCCTCCTGAACGATGTGGGCAGGAGCCGGCATACGACCAGACTTAAGAGTGTTGGCCAAGTCCTTTGTATCCTCAATGGTGAAGTTACCAGAGATAGACGACTGTCCACCTGAAATCTCGCCGTTAACGCGAGGTGCTGAGTAAACAGTTCCGTCGAGAACGATGGCGATAGCCTTGCCAACGTTTGCCTTGGTGAGGGCAGCCCAGCGGCGGGCACCGTCAGAGTTCATAGTCATAGAAACCTCAGGCTGACCAGAGACGTTGTTGAACTGGTCCTTAGCGTCGGTCACAACGTCGCCCTCGATAGGAGCGCGGCCGTTGGCAGATGTCACCTTAATGGCGTGAAGCTCGTAGATATTCTTTGCCTGGATGCCGTCGGCTGGCTTGGCACTCCAAAGGAGGCGGAGGTCAGAGGGAAGCACCTGCTTGGCAAGCTGTGAGTAGATAATCTTGTTTACGGCAGCTGTATCGCGTACCGAAGCATAACCTACAATGCTCAAAGCACCGTTGCCTGTGGGCTGGAAGATGGCGAAGAGAGGATGCTCCTTCTTGGCCTGCTCCATCTGGCTTGATGTAGCCTTGGCTGCGTCGTCGGCATTATTGGCATTCTTCTTTACCTGGAACTTGGCTGCTGTAGCCTTTGTCGACTCTGCCTTTGCGGCAGCAACTGTATCAGTAGCTGTAGTGTCGGTAGCCTCCTCGCTCTTGCCAGAAAGGGCTGCTGCCTCGCGCTGGTCGAGCTGCTGGAGATAAGGAATAATCTCGTCGCTGTTGTAAGTCTCCCAGAACTCAAGGTTTGCACTACCCTGGAGGAGCTTGCGCACACGCTCCGGCTCGTTGATACCAGGCATCTCAACCATGATACGGCCCTGCTGACCCTCAAGCTTCTGGATGTTTGGCTGCACAACGCCGAACTTGTCGATACGAGTGCGCACAACGAGGAATGAGTTGTCGATGGCAGACTGCACCTCATCGCGGAGAATCTTCTCCACGTCCTTGTCGGAAGAGTTGGGCGAAACCTTGCCCTGAAGCTGCTGTGTTGCGAAAATCTCTGAGAGGTGATGTCCCGGAGCATTTTTCTTGTAGGCGTTGATGAAGAGAGTGATGAAATCGCTCTGTGAAACCTCATGCTCGGCACGGGCTTCCTTCATCGACTTTGTGAAGGCCACGTCGGTCTTATGGTCGGCGAGGTTCTCCAATACGTCGGGAACGCTTACTTCGAGAATAACGTTCATACCGCCCTTGAGGTCAAGACCAAGTCCGATCTGTGTCTCAAGGCACTTCTGGTAGGAGTAGAGGCCGAGGAACTTCACGGAGTCCTTGTAATCCTGCTGTGCTATTGGATCCTTTATCTTCGCAGCTTCGCCGTCGTAGTATTTTGTGGCGGCAGAGAACGAGAGATAAAAGATACTTGCAAGCGTCAGAAGGACGGCTGTTACAATTACAATACCTTTGTTCTGCATTTTTTTGATTTTTTATTTTTGTTATTATTATTGCTTGGATAGGGGGTTAATGGCTGTTCTTGGCTGACAGAGTTCGTTGTGCGACCTGTGTCATAGAGAGATTTGGCCAGTTAGCGTGCAAAGTTACTGATTTTCTCTCGTTTTGCGAAATTTATAGCTTTATTTCTTCTCTACAGGAATGTTTAATACGCTAATTATTTATGATTTAGACGTTTTGAGAATGTTTTCTTAATTCTATTCTTTGTTTCTCTCCAGCCAGCAAATGATAGGGTAGTGGTCGGATGCCTTTATTGAGTTGTCTACGCGGCATTGGTAGGGAGTCCATGCGTCGGAACACATGATGTTGTCGATGCGCACGTAGAATCCGCTGTAGTGGTAGCTTATGCCGGGTCCGTTGGCTGTGGCAACGTAGCAGTCGGTGAGCTCGTTGGCTATGCGTCGGTGTACATAGGAGATGGGAGAGTCGTTGAAGTCGCCAGTGAGTATGATGCTTCTGCCGGGATGGCGTGCTATATACTCAGCCACGGCATCGGCTTGTGGTGCACGCACTGCTGCTGATGTGGCGAGACTGCGCCACAGGGCGCGCGACTCTATCTCGGCAGAATCTTTCTCGAGCTTTCCCTTGAGCATAGCCTTGAATTGCGACCGCTGCTCGAGTGATATGCCTGTCGACTCGAAGTGGTTGACAATGACTATAGTAGTGTCGTTCTTGCCTGTCTTCAGGAAGAAGGCTGCTGACGAGTTGGAGGTGTTGGAGTAGTAGGATATGTGTTCCTTGCCTACGATGGGGTATTTGCTGTAGACGGTGAGCGAACCATTGCTTACTGTGTCGCGGTGGGCGAGAAATGCTTGCAATGTTGAGTCGATGATTTCGTGCTTGCGTCCGTAGGTACCCGCCTCCTGCAAGCACAGTATGTCGGGGTGCTCGTTTTTGATGTATTCCAGAATGTCGCTTGGTTGGTTGGTATCGGTCCATGTAGAGAAGCTGAACACGTTGTACGACATGACCTTTATAGCTCCTTGTGGAACTTCGGTAGGGATGTTGAGCGGAGAGTAAACACGCACTGGGTAGAATGCCACTACGAGTCCGGCAAATGGTATTAATGCCCATAATTTCTTTACTATTAGCCAGAAGGCAAGAAAGGCTATGTTGGCGATGAGAAATACAGGGAACAAGAGTCCGAGGTTGGCAATGAGCGGATAGTTGACGGGATTGACATGGTCGACATATCCCACTGCAAGCATTGCTATTATGACGGCGATATTGGCTCCTGCTATAAGTCTGAGAGTGAAGTCTTTCATATTTTTTGAAAAAGGAAAATTGACAATGGACAATCATGATGAGTCTTGTTATGATTGTCTATTGTCAATTGTAAATTAATAGTTTATTTTCTGCTGTTGTCGAATAGTCGTTGTTTCTCCTCACGTGTCAAGCTGTCGTAGCCTGAGCGGCGTATCTTGTCGAGAATGCGGTCTACCTCAGCCTGTTCAGCCTTGCGGCGGGCGTTGTAGTCCCAGTCGCTTTCGCGTCTTGTGTCGGATTGGAAACCGAAGTTGCCAGATTTGGTTGATGATTTGCCAAACGAGTCGGCTGAGCGGTGGGTGCGTTGCTCCCATTGTTGGCGCAATGAGTCGAAGAACGACTGTCCGCCTCGTCGGTTGTAATTGATGCTTGGGTTGCGTCGCCAGTAGCGTATGAGGAAATATCCGAATACCATGCCGCCGAGATGTGCGAGATGTGCCACGCCGTCGCCACTTGTGGTGAACGCCATGAAGAGTTCGATGGCTGCGTAGCCCACTACAAACCACTTGGCCTTGATAGGTACAGGCAGTGGGAATATGAATATGCGCTCCTCGGGATAGAGCAGTCCGAAGGCGAGCAATATGCCGTAGATGGCTCCCGATGCTCCCACTGTGGTCCAGGCGTTGAGGAATGTGGCGTTGCTCTCGGCCACGAGCATGGTCTGCGAGAAGTTGAAGCCTGGAATCATGTCGTGGGCAAGCATGTAGAACTGACAGAATTGGGCCAATTCCTGGAACAGTCCGGCACCTATGCCGCACACGATATAGTAGAACAAAAATTTGCGTGGTCCCCATGTGGTCTCCACAATGCGTCCGAACATCCAAAGAGCGAACATATTGAAGAATATGTGGCTCAGTCCTCCGTGTGCAAACATGTAGGTGAAGAGCTGGTAGGCGTAGAAGTCGGGCGCAAGTATGAAGTGCAGTCCGAGGAAGTTGTTGAGGTCGATGCCAAAATTGCCAAGCACTACTGTGGCAAGATAGATGATGAGATTGGCGACGAGCAGGTTTCGTGTAACCGTAGGAATGTTTTGCATAAATAATTCTTGTATATGAAAATAAAGACAGTAGTTCCGTCGAGGTGTGTGGGATGGAGTACTGATTTGATTGCAAAAGTACGAAAAAATCCCGTCATACTGCATAAAATGGGGGGTGGCAGTGCTTTTTTTCGGGTTTTTATGAACTTTTTTCTGTTTTTTGTTTGATTTGTCGGGGGAATACTCTAAATTTGTGTCTTCTAATAGGATAAATGTGTGATATTCAAATTATAAACAATTAAATAATACATTCACAACTATGAACAAGACAGAATTGATTGAGAAGATAGCAGTAGGCGCCGAGATTAAGAAGGAAGACGCTAAGAAGGCACTTGAGGCAACAGTTGAGGCTATCAAGAATGCTCTTATCGAGGGTGACAAGGTTCAGCTCATTGGCTTCGGCACATTCAGCGTGAGCGAGCGTCCTGCCCGTGAGGGTATCAACCCAGCTACAAAGGAGAAGATCACCATCGCTGCAAAGAAGGTGGCTAAGTTCAAGGCTGGTGCAGAGTTGGCTGACGCTATCAAGTAATATCTCAGTTATTTAAAGAGACATAAATAAAAACGGGAAGGTTGCAATACTTTTTGCATGCAACCTTCCCGTTTTTTTCGTTATTCATATCTGATTTTATTCTTTATTACCGAATGCTGCGGCTTCGGCAGCGGCTATGATGTCTTCGCGGCTCTGCTCACGTGCTGATATGTGGCTGAGGTCGAATTCTGAGTCGTCGAGATCGAGATCGCTGTCAGCCTCTGGCTGTGGGGTAGTCTCGTTGTTGTTCTCTTGTTTTGGCTCAGAGTCGTTACGATACATTGGCGAGCGGCGCTCGCGTTTCTTCTTGCCGTGGTTCAGGGCCTCTACGGCAGCTTCGGCATGAGCTTCTACCTCAGGGTTGGCGATTATGAAGTCGTCGGCTGTCTGTTCGGTAGACGGGACGTTCTCCACAGGCTCCTCTTCCATCTTCGTGCGGTTGGTCTTGGCTGCGAACACCATATCGATGAACTGGGGTTCGCGGCGCAGGCGCTCGAGTGTGAGCTTCGATGCCAACTGCTGGCTTTCCTTCTTGCTGTAGCCCTCGCCCTCGCATCCTTCCACACCCTCAAGCACCACCTGATATTTGAAGATGGGCGATCCCGTCTTGTCTTTCTCCTGCGAAATAACGCGGAAGTCGATGCGCACACGGTTTTTCTGGCTCCATTCGATAAGCTTGCTCTTGAAGTTGACTTCCTTGTAAGCAACCTTATCGATGTTTATCATTTGTGCCAGTATTCGCTTGCGCATGAACTCCATGCAGGCGTCGTAGCCTCTGTCGAGGTAGATGGCTCCGACGAGAGCCTCAAAAGCGTTGCCTCCCATATAGGAGTTGTGCGACGAGGAGCGTCCGCTGGAGAGAATCAGTTGGTTGATGCCCATTTCCTGGGCGAGACGGTTGAGAGTGTCGCGCTGTACGAGTTTTGAGCGCGTGTTGGTGAGGAATCCTTCGCGTTTGCCTGGGAAATGGCGGTAGACGATGTCGCCTACTGTGGCGTCGAGGATAGCGTCGCCAAGAAACTCAAGACGCTCATTGTTCACAGGCTTGCCCTTAGCGTTGCGCTTGTACATGCTCTTGTGCATCAGTGCGAGTTTGTAGTAGCTGATGTCGTGGGGATAGAAGCCTATGATTTGGCGTAAAGACAAATAAAGCTCCTTGTCCTTGCGGAAAGGGAGCTTCATTCTGTCGATGAGATTACTCAGCATATTTCTTGAATATTACACATGCGTTGTGACCACCAAAACCGAATGTGTTGCTCAATGCAGCACGTACCTCACGCTTCTGTGCCTTGTTGAAGGTGTAGTTGAGGTTGTAGTCGATTTCCGGATCCATGTCGTTCTCCTCGTGGTTGATGGTAGGCGGAACGATGTCGTTCTTCACTGCAAGCACTGAAGCAAGAGCCTCTACTGCGCCGGCTGCGCCAAGCAGGTGGCCAGTCATTGACTTTGTAGAGCTGATGTTGAGCTTGTAGGCAGCCTCGCCGAACACCTGCTTGATAGCCTTAGCCTCAGAGATGTCGCCCACGTGGGTAGATGTGCCGTGTACGTTGATATAGTCGATTTCCTCTGGCTTCATGCCTGCGTCCTCAAGTGCGTTCTCCATAACGAGGCGAGCGCCGAGACCCTCAGGGTGAGAAGCTGTGATGTGGTGAGCGTCGGCAGACATGCCTGCGCCAACCATCTCTGCGTAGATTTTCGCACCGCGTGCCTTAGCGTGCTCAAGTTCCTCAAGGATGAGGCAGCCTGAACCCTCGCCCATGATGAATCCGTCGCGTGATGCGCTGAATGGACGTGAAGCGTGTTCTGGGTCGTCGTTGCGTGTTGAGAGGGCGTGCATAGCGTTGAATCCGCCTACGCCGCTTGCTGTGATAGCAGCCTCTGAACCACCGCTTACGATAACATTTGCCTTACCCAAACGGATGAGGTTGAATGCGTCGGCAAGAGCGTTGGTAGATGATGCGCATGCAGATGTTGTGGTGTAGTTAGGACCATGGAATCCGTACTGGATTGAAATCTGGCCTGCTGCGATGTCGGCAATCATCTTAGGGATGAAGAATGGGTTGAACTTAGGACCTGCATCCTGGTGCTGTGCCCAGTAGCCTACTTCCTCTTCGAAAGTCTTGATGCCACCGATGCCAACGCCGAAGATTACTCCGATGCGGTTCTTGTCCTCAGTCTCAAGATCCATGCCTGAGTCCTGAACAGCCTGCATAGCTGAAATCATTGCCAACTGTGCATAGCGGTCCATCTTGCGTGCCTCCTTACGGTCGATATAGTCGTTAACCTTAAGGCCCTTAACCTCGCAAGCGAACTGGGTCTTGAACTGTGAAGCGTCGAATAATGTGATAGGTGCTGCGCCGCTAACTCCGGCGACAAGGTTGTTCCAGGTGTCTTCGGCGTTGTTGCCCAACGGGGTAACGGCTCCGAGACCTGTAACTACTACTCTTTTTAATTCCATTTAGAAAATTTACGGGTTATGGTTAAAAAATGGTTTATGGTTTATGTGCACCATAAACTATAAACCATAAACCTTATTATTTTGCGTTCTCCTCGATGTAAGCGATAGCATCGCCAACAGTGCCAATCTTCTCAGCCTTGTCGTCAGGGATAGAGATACCGAACTCCTTCTCGAAGTCCATGATGAGCTCTACTGTATCGAGAGAGTCTGCGCCGAGGTCGTTTGTGAAGCTTGCTTCAGGCTTAACGTCTGCTTCGTCTACACCAAGTTTGTCAACGATGATAGCCTTTACTTTTGATTCGATTTCTGACATAATTTTCTAATTTTAAAGTGTTTATAATATTAATTTCTTGTTTAAAACGGATGCAAAGGAACAAATTTTTATTCATATAGGCAAATATTTTACTACAAAAAGTCATCCTGTGTGCACAAACACCCTATAAATGTGCAGCTTTTTGGGCCTCCAACATACTATATTAAGCCCAACTAACTGATTTTTCACGATGTATGTTGGAAGCCTTGTATGCACTCACGAGGGAGCATATAGGCTATGACTCCCTCGCTAAATGTTCCTATTCCTTAATGTTCTTTATCACGTCAAGTACAGAGCCACCACGGTCGAGCACCACGCCAACAACCTTCTCGCCGAATGGCAATGGGGCTGGAGTGCCAATGATGCGTAGAGCATGGTCGCGCAGTTCCTCAAGTGTGATGAGCTGCAATCCGGCTGCACGCAGACGCTCTGCTATCTCCGGACGCGAAGGATTTACGGCAATGCCATATTCTGTCACTACCACGTCGACTGATTTGCCTGGAGTGATAAGTGTTGTCACCTCGTTCACGATGCATGGTATGCGGCCTCTGAGCAACGGACACACGATGATGCTGAGAGCTGAGTCTTCAGCAGTGTCAGGATGGCCTCCTATGGCACCTCGTATGATGCCGTCGCTACCTACGAGCACGTTGACGTTGAAGTTGACATCTACCTCGAGAGCCGACAGAATCACTATGTCGAGATAGTGGGTGGCAGAACCCTTCTCTTGTGCGCTGGCATATTCGTAGGAAGCCACTTCCTTGTGGCGAGGGTCGCTCTTCAACGACTCGGCAGCCACCTTGTCAAATGACTGCACGTCGATAAGTCGCTCTATGAGACCCTCCTCGTGCATCTTCACCATGTGGGCTGTGATGCCACCCAATGCGAATGAGGCTTTGATGTCCTGGTCGATCATGCTCTGGCGAATATACTTAACCGCTGCAAGCGATGCTCCACCGGTGCCAGTCTGTATTGAGAATCCCTGGCGGAAGTATCCGCTGGCGAGAATCACCTTAGCAGCCTGCTTTGCAAGCAGAATGTCGCGCGGGTTCTTGGTGTCGCGTATTGCGCCTGATGCGATTTTCGAAGAATCGCCTACAGATTCAACCTCAACCACGTAGTCAACGTCGTGTTCGGATATAGAGTTTGGAGTATTTGGATAAGCCACGAGGTCGTCGGTAAGGATAACCACCTTGTCGGCATATCTTGCGTCAGGCAGGGCATAGCCCAACGAGCCACAAATACTCTTGGCATTCTCAGAACGTGAGTAGCCACATGCGTTGCCTAATGGGTCGCACGATGATGCTCCGAGGAAAGCCACGTCGATATGTAGTTCACCTGAGGCTATGGCAGCACCGCGGTTGCCGTGTGAACGGAAGATGACAGGTTTCTCCATGAGTCCGTGAGAAATCTCTTTGGCAAGTTCGCCACGGAGTCCTGATGTGGAAATCTGAGTGATAACTCCGTTCTTGATGTGCTCGATGAGAGGCTCATGAACATCCTGAAGGCTCGAAGCCGCCAAGTGAAGGTTCTTGAAGCCCATGGCAGCGAGTTTGTCAACCACCATGTTCACCACCTTGTCGCCTCCACGGAAATGGTGGTGGAACGAGATAGTCATGCCGTCGCGCAGACCAGAGCGGCGAATAGCCTCCTCAAGTGTCACGAGTTTTGGGCTTTTCTGCTGAAGATCCATGCGTGGTGTCACTTCCTTAAACTCATGTTCTACATTATTATATATACTCTTTCCCATGGCCTCAGCCACCTGCTGGGCAATGACAAGTCTTTCTTTCAGTGTGCTCATACCAAATCCTCCTCTTTAATTACGCCCGATGCCAATGCAAGGTCTATCACGCGCTGAGCGCGGATAACCACAGGTCGGTCAACCATTTTTCCATTCACTGCAATTACACCCGAGCCTTTGCGCTCGGCTTCCTTGATAGCTGCAATCACAGCCAGAGCCTTGTCGATGGCCTTCTGTTTCGGTGTGAACACCTCGTTGATGATTTCTATCTGTCGTGGATTGATGATCGACTTGCCGTCGAAGCCGAGTTGATGTATGAGTTCCACTTCCTTGCGGAATGTCTCCATGTCGTTGAGGTTACTGTAAACGGTGTCAAGAGCATCGATACCAGCAGCGCGTGCAGCCACAACAATAGTCTGTCGAGCCATCAGCAGCTCCATACCTTCGGGAGAGCGTTGGGTCTTGAGGTTGGCGCAATAGTCCTCGGCACCGAGAGCGATGCCCATCATGCGCTTTGAGGCAGTGGCTATGGCATAGGCATTCACCACGCCGAGTGTGCTCTCGATGGCAGCCATAATCTGTGTGCGTCCGAGGCATCCTATCTCGCGCTCCACCTTTTCGATTTCGCGCTCCACCTCAACAACCTCCTCAGCAGTCTCTGTCTTCGGCATACGGATCACGTGTACACCGGCCTTTACTACAGCTTCGATGTCCTTCTTGCCGTAGGGAGTGTTCAAAGGATTGATTCTAACAACCATTTCGGTATTGCCGTAGTCAACCGACTTCAGCGCGTTGTACACAAGCAGGCGAGCTGTGTCTTTCTCCGCCATAGTCACGGAGTCCTCAAGGTCGAGCATTATGGAGTCAGGGCCATAAATATAGGCGTCCTGCATCATGCCAGGATTATTGCCTGGCACGAACATCATTGTTCTTCTTAGTCTCATAAGCTTAAAATAGAAACCCCATTCACATGCCGTTGTTTACGGCATATATTAAATATGAATGTGGTTGATATTAAAGGATTAGTAATTAAATTAGTAAACGCCATTTGCTGTCAGTATTTCCAGCATGTAGAGTCGCGTTGGTTTAGTCTTTCCACACGTCCTTGCCAGTTGCTCTGACGGCAGCCGCTGTAGTGCGTGCTCGGATGGTGCAGTCGAGGGCACCTTTGTCGGTGGCATGCACTTCGGCGCGTGTTATACCAAGCCCTGTGAGAGTCTCCTCTATCACATGACGAATTTGGTCGCCAAACTGGTAGGCAACGGAACTCTGTAGTTGGATGTCAAGTCCCTCATGGTCGGTGGGGGCAATTTGAATCATGATGTCGCCAGACTCCATTGTTCCGGCAGTTGCTTGTTTTAGTTCCATAGGTTAAAGGGTTTTTAAAGTTGGTTAGTTTTCACGTGGTAAAGTTACAACTTTTATATGACACGGCAAGCGTTTTTCTTGAAATTATTTGATGTCAAGCGACATTATGAAAGTAAGGGCGATGACGGAATGTTAGGTCAAATGTTTGGGTAAAGTGCCCTTGTTTATCTTAATAAATTTAATAAAAATACCATTCTGCACAAAAAAACAAAAAAATGAGTGCAAAACGTTGTTTGTATCAAATATATTATATAATTTTGCTGACAAAATGTAATCTAAAGAACAAACAAACGAGGAATAATCAACAATAACAATGGACAAAATAGATAATCTTGACAAGAAAATCCTTAGCATTCTATCAAAGAATGCACGTATACCATTTAAGGATGTAGCTGCTGAGTGTGGTGTGTCGCGTGCGGCAATCCATCAGCGTGTTCAGCATCTTATTGCTGGCGGTGTGATCACAGGTAGTGGATTCGACGTTAATCCAAAGAGCATAGGCTACAGCACATGTACTTATGTAGGCATGAACCTCGAACGAGGCAACATGTACAAGGACGTGGTTGAGAAGCTCATCGATATACCCGAGATTGTGGAGTGTCACTTCACAACCGGTTCCTATACCATGCTTCTTAAGGTTTATGCCCGTGACAACGAGCATCTTATGGACCTCCTCAACAACAAGATGCAGATGATTCCAGGAGTGGTGTCTACCGAGACACTTATCTCGCTCGATCAAAGCATCAAGCGCGAGATTCCCGTGCATGTGGATGAGTCGGAAGACTAAGGGCTTATAAACTTTTGAATAAAGTATTAAGAACTAAGAATGAAGAATTATGATTGGCATTGTTTGCTTGTGCTTTTCGGCATGTTGCAAGCAGAGCTCATCCTAATTCTTCATTCTTAGTTTTGTTTTTAAGTATGTGGTCATATTTATCTTTATATATGAGTGGAATCTGTGAGAGTGTGTCAAAACCCAAATAATGCGGGCTGAAAGCCCAATATCTCCATAGCCCAGGGCGTTGCCCTACCCTTTATACACATCTTTTGTTCTTTGAA
>CAKQFF010000023.1 GCA_934230685.1 uncultured Prevotella sp.
TGGCATGGGAAGAGAATTCATGTATCTGTCTTAACATGCAACTAATCGCTATTTTATCCCGAATTGGGGTATATATTATCTTACATTTTACTCATAATATCATCAGTTCCAACTTTATTAATGCTACTCTGTGGCTTAGACTACTCTTTATTTGAAATATTGAGTTGGTATATATTGTTGGATATAAACAAATTGATGCTGCCAATTGCAACTATCGTGTTCCTTAGTGTAACATATTGGTTGCCAGTAAAGGAGATAGCAAAAATACAGCAAACATATAAACATTATATAAGAGTTAAAAATAACAATGGAAAATAAAAAGACTTTTCAACGTATATTATGGACTATAGCAGGTGCGGAAATTCCCATATTGGAAAAATGCAGGACAGACCATAAAAAATTCGGAGCAATGGGAGCTACCATTGCAATGACTTCATTCATTGCATTCCTGTCTGGAACTTCTGCAGCATGGTTCTTTACACAAAGTGGAACCGAGACTTCAGGAAAGATTGGTTGGGCTATGGCTTTTGGCATAGTCTGGGCTACCCTTATCTTTTGCATTGACAGAAGTTTGGTTATCACTATGAAAAAGAATCCCAAGAAAACGTCAAGAACATGGTGGGTAGTACCATTCGTATCACGTGCTTTACTCGCTCTTATTATTGCATTCATGGTTTCAATACCTTTGGAACTTGTTGTTTTTGAGGATTTCATCTCTGAACAAGAGTATCTTTGGAACGAGAATAAGTCAAATATGTTATCTAAAAATTCAAGAGCTAATCGTGAAAGTGAAGAGGCGCAAGAGGTTATAGGTGAAGGGAACAATAGTTTGATAAGACTTGATGGTCAAAAAACAATCCTTAGAGGGAGAAGTTGAAACTTTAAAGCAAAACTTATCTGCGGAAAGTGCAAAACTCAATAACCCTACAACATCGGCTTACAAACAAGCCAATAAAGGATTAAAAGCTGCCAATACTCGCATTGCAAGTTTGCGTAATCAATTGCCAAATGCAGACCAATGGCAAAAGAACAATATAAGGTATAGTATTGGCGAGTGGCAAAAAAAACGCAACTCTTACGCTGCCATTATGAAATCAGAGGTTATGAAGTGGAATAAGCCAGTTCACGAAAAAATTGCAGACTTGAACGATCAGATGGCAAATAAGGTAGAACAAGTCAAGCAGAAAATAAAAGAAATGGATAATACTCAAAGTCAAGTAAATGCCGCCCAATCAAGGCGTGCAGTTCTCATACAGCAAAGAGATTCACTTATTAATGCTCATGATGAGACTATGAAGCAAGGCAATCACTTCATCCAAAATTTTGAAATATTGGAATATGCTGTGGGAAGAAAGAATATAGATTGTGCCAGATGCCATGGTAAGGGAAAAATAAAAAAAACCAACTCTTCCGGATATATTCAAGATGTACAATGCGCAACCTGCAATGGAACAGGACATACAATAACAGACTTGCCTACAGAATGGTATTTCCTTTGGTTGATTCGCTTGCTATTCTTTATCATAGAATTATTGCCTACGGTTGTTAAAATAGTAATGCCTATAGGAGCTTACGACCGAATGGTTTATGCAGAAGAGAAAGATATGGAGAAGTATCTTAATTCTTCAACTTATCTTGACCGTATTCGTAATATGCATGATATGGAGTTAAGAAATCACGAGGAGCAACTTCGAGTACAGAAAGAAGCCGAGCAAGAAATCCGCAAAAAACTTATTGCGGAAATGAAAGATGCTCAATGGGAAATAGCCGAGACTGCTGTTAAAAAATGGAAAGAGATAGAACTTCAAAAATTAAGAGTTTCCTCAGAACAGAAGAATCAAGAATCTTCTCGACCAAACGACGCACGTAGAACAGAATACGTTGTGTAAAAATATATTGTAATATGGAAAAGAAATCATCATTTAGAATACCTGGACTTTCCTTTTCTTGGAAAATGGCTTTGGGTATTACGCAAGCAAAACAAAACTTTAGTAGGAAAACAGGTATTCCTACTTCCAAAAGTGGACTTGAAAGAAAAATAGGTAGCTTTATTTTAAAGAAAATTTTTGGATGATTCTCAGAAAAGGCAAATTAATATATAATACTTTATGAAGCAGAATTATCCTACAACACAATAAAAAAATTAACGGCCATTACACGACTGTATAGAATCGTATAATGACCGTTAATCCTTTTATATTTCTACTTTATCAATAAAGCCCTTGTTTCTGCTTACTCCTTGTTGTTTCCAAATATGCGGAGCAGATAGAGGAAGAGGTTGATGAAGTCGAGATAGAGAGTCAAGGCACCGAGAAGAGCCAACTTCTGTGTTGCCTCACCGGCATCGGGCGCCATCTGACACATTTCCTTTATCTTCTGAGTGTCGAAGGCTGTAAGACCTACAAAGATCAACACTCCCACGTAGCTGATGATAAGGTCGAAACCTGAGCTGCGTACAAACATGTTGACTACGCTTGCGATGATGATACCAATGAGCGCCATGAACAATATCTTACCCATTGAGCTGAGGTCGGTCTTGGTGGTGTAGCCCACAAGAGCCATTGCTCCGAACGTTCCTGCCGTGATGAAGAACGTCTTGGCTATGACAGCCGTGGAGAAGGCAAAGAAGATGACCGACAATGTCGCACCGTTTACCACCGAATAGAGGATGAACAACAGTGTTGCGGTAGACAGCGACAGCTTGTTGATGGCTCCGCTGATGGCAAACACAAGGGCAAACTCAGCTATGATGAGACCCCAGAACAACACCTTGCTGCCAAATATCATTGCCACAAGCGAGGGCGATGTGGCTACGCCAAAGGCCGTAAGGCCCGTTAAGGCAAGTGCAAGTGTCATCCATACAAATACCTTGCGCATGAGCGCAGGGAATGCCGTTGACATAGAGAATCCGCCCTGACGGAGCGAGTCAACGTCGTACCAATTTTCCTGTTTCATAATTTTCCTTGTTTATTGTTTTATTATTGTTTCAGCTTGTATATTCTGTTGCAAATATAATTGGATATAACTATACAAGCAAATAGTATGCCGACTATTTATATTAAATTAACCCGACATAATATTTTATATATAAACTCATCCACCAACGAGATTATGTGGAAATAGCTTGCATATATCAATATTTTTGACGAATTTTGTAGCTATAACCTATAAAAAAGACAGCTTATGAAAATGAAACATCTCAAAGTGTCGGCTCTTTTTCTCGCCGCAACTCTGCTCACAACCTCTTGTGTAGGTTCTTTCTCTCTATTCAATCGCGTGGCTAAGTGGAATTCTCATGCCACTGACTCTAAATTTCTTAACGAAATCATCTTCATTCTCATATCTCCTGCCTATGCTGTATGTGCTGTTGCAGACGCTCTTGTGTTCAACACTGTTGAGTTCTGGTCGGGCAGCAATCCTATGGCACAGAAGATAGGCACCACAGAGGAGGTGCTTGGCAAGGATGGCCGCTACTATGCAGTGACAACTCTCAAGGACGGATATGAGGTGAAGAACCCCGACGGCGAGGTTATACGCTTCGTTTATGACAAGAAGAACGACTCGTGGTCGCAGGTGCAGAATGGCAAGAAGACCGAAATATTCCGATTCAACGAGGATGGCACTATACAGGCCAACTTGCAGAATGGTCGCACTATAAAGGTTAAGCCTGATGCTGCTGGCGTGTTCGAGACACGCATGGCGGTGAATGGTGCCAACTTCTATGCGATAAACAGAAATTGAATTTTGAGTTTTGAATGTTGAGTTTTGAATTGTGCGCTTTGCGCATTAGGAATTGTTCAATTAGGAATTGAGATTTATTAAATCAAAATTCAAAATTGAATAACTCAAAATCGCCAACGGCGATAATTCAAAACTCAACATTCAAAACTCAAAATTCAATTTCTGTGAAAATCCCCTCCAGATATTCTATCACTCCATATTCCGGATGGGCCTTTTATTTTGTAGCTATTTCCACAGCACGGCAAACGATATGGTTTGCCTCGTTCATTATGCGGAAATATTCGTTCATATCCCAAATGTCGCGGGCGATGAGAGCCTTGAGCTGACAGCGTAGCATAGGAAGTGTCTTCTTGCATTCCTCTTCATTGTATGGCTTCAGCTTCAGTCGCTCTGCCTCGGCAAATATGCTGTCGGTCATTGCCGACGGTACTTCAAACTTACTCACATAGTCATCAAACGACGGATAGCTCGCCTTAAGTTCCTCACGATGCTGGTCTACATAGCGCAAGGTGGCATTGATGATGAGCGAGCGAGCCACTATCTGACGATGCAGCTTGGTGTATTGGGTAGTGTCGAGCGGCACAAACTCGTCAGGCATTATGCCTCCACCGCCATACACTGTGCGATGACGGCGAAGAGTCTGATACTTCAGTGAGTCGGCAAAGTGGATTGAGTCGGCCGAATACAACTCGCCATGCTTGAAACGCTTCTCTATGTCCATGGCATAGTCCTCAAGATCGCCCTTCTCATAGGGCTTCTGAATGCAACGTCCAGAGGGAGTGTAGTAGTGGGCAATAGTGAGACGTATCATTGAGCCATCCTCAAACTCTATAGGACGCTGCACCAATCCCTTGCCAAACGAGCGCCGACCTATGACTGTGGCACGGTCTTGATCCTGCAAGGCACCCGTAAGAATCTCGGCAGCCGATGCCGAAAACTCATTCACAAGCACATATACATTACCCTTGAGCAATCGGCCTCCACCGTCGGCTTTATACTCCATACGCTTCTGCGCACGTCCCTCGGTATATACAATGAGGTCGTTCTTCTTCAAGAACTCTTCGGTAATCTTGACTGCTGCCTGCAAATAGCCACCGCCATTATCCTGGAGGTCGACAATGAGGTCGCGCATACCTGCACGCTGCAAAGAGTCGGCTGCGTGCATAAACTCACCGTATGTGGTGGCTCCGAACGAACCAATGCGTATGTAGCCCAACTTAGGGCGTATCATATAGTAGGCATCGATGGTATACAATGGTATCTTGCCACGGTTGACTGTGAAATACAACAACTCGTCCACGCCACGACGCTTGATGCCAAGCTTAACCTTGGAGCCTCGCGGTCCACGCAGACGACGCATAATGTCATTGCGCTTCATCTTCACTCCGGCAATAGTGGTGTCGTTGACGGTGATGATACGGTCGCCGGCAAGTATACCCACCTTCTCAGAAGGGCCCTTGACTACAGGCTGAATGATGAGCAGTGTGTCCTCCACCATATTAAACTGCACACCTATACCTTCGAACGAGCCATTCAGAGGCTCATTCATCTCCTTTGTCTCCTTGGCAGTGGTATAAGTGGAGTGAGGGTCAAGCCCCTTGAGCATACCGCGTATGGCATCCTCCACGAGCTTGTTCTCGTCAACAGAGTCGACATATAGGTTGCTGACAGCAAGATTGGCTATCTGCAACTTGCGCAATGGATTGTTGCGCTGGGCGGTCACGCCAATTGCCACGGCAATGACAAGAAGCGTGAATATCGCGATTCTCAATGATTTCATAAACTATTATACGACTTAAACATTACACGTTCATCACATGACTTAAACAATATCGTCCTCCGGCAAGTCCTCTTCCACCACAAGGTTCTCGATGATGAAGTTCTGTCGCTCCATTGTGTTCTTTCCCATGTAGTATTCAAGGAGTTTCTGCACCTGGTCGGTCTTATGCAGAGTCACTTGTTCAAGTCGCATGTCAGGACCTATGAAGTGGGCAAACTCATCAGGCGATATCTCACCGAGACCTTTGAATCGTGTTATCTCAGGGTCGGGACCGAGGTCCTTGATAGCCTGCAAGCGCTCTTCCTCGCTATAGCAGTAGCGAGTGATGAAGTCGTTTTTCTTCTCCTTGCCCTTAAGTCGTGCGTCGGCATCAGCCACCACCTGCTTGTTCTTGATCTTTGTGCGGCGATTGCGCACACGGAACAATGGGGTCTGCAACACATACACATGACCCTTCTTTATGAGGTCGGGGAAGAACTGCAGGAAGAAGGTAATGATAAGCAGTCGGATGTGCATACCGTCCACATCGGCATCGGTGGCAACTATCACCTTGTTGTAGCGCAGGGAGTCGAGACCATCCTCAATATCGAGCGCAGCCTGAAGCAGATTGAACTCCTCGTTCTCGTAGACCACCTTCTTGGTCAGTCCGTATGAGTTGAGCGGTTTGCCTCGCAACGAGAACACAGCCTGTGTGTTTACGTCGCGGCTCTTGGTGATAGAGCCACTGGCTGAGTCGCCCTCGGTAATGAATATCGACGATTCCTCCTTGCGGTCGTTCTTGGCATCGGAATAGTGTATGCGGCAATCACGCAGCTTTCTATTGTGAAGATTGGCCTTCTTGGCACGCTCACGAGCCAACTTTGTAACGCCAGCCATAGCCTTGCGCTCACGCTCGCTCTCGGTTATCTTCTGCTGCATAACCTCAGCCACATCGGCATGTATATGCAGGAAGTTGTCTACCTCAAGCTTCACAAAGTCGCCAACATACTTGTTGATGCTCTCTCCACCGGGAGCCATCTGCAAAGAGCCGAGCTTAATCTTGGTCTGACTCTCGAACATAGGTTCCTCAACATTTATGGCTATGGCAGCCACAAGTCCGTTGCGAATGTCGGTGAACTCGTAGTTCTTGCCGAAGAACTCCTTTATGGTGCGGGCTATATGCTCCTTGAAGGCACTCTGATGAGTACCGCCCTGGGTGGTATGCTGACCATTGACAAATGAGTGATACTCCTCGCCATACTGGTTGGTATGGGTGAAAGCAATCTCTATGTCCTCGCCCTTGACGTGGATGATAGGATAGAGAGGGTCGGTGGTCATGGTGTCGGTCAGGAGGTCGGCAAGACCATTGCGCGAGAGAATGCGGTGACCGTTGTACATGATTGTAAGCCCCGTATTAAGATATGTGTAATTGCGGAGCATGGTCTCCACGATGTCGTCGTGGAATGAGTAGCCTACAAAGAGCGTTGGGTCTGGCTCGAAGAATATGAAGGTGCCGTTCTCGTCGTCGGTATCAGTGGTCTCGTCGCTGGTCAGGTTGCCCTTCTCAAACTTCAGAGCACGCACTTTGCCGTCTCTGTAAGACTTAACCTCGAAATTAGCCGATAGAGCGTTGACCGCCTTCACACCCACACCATTCAGTCCGACACTCTTCTTGAAAGCCTTTGAGTCGTACTTGCCTCCCGTATTGAGCACCGATACAGCCTCAACAAGCTTGCCTTGAGGAATGCCTCGTCCATAGTCGCGCACGGAAACACGCGACCTTTCATCGATATCCACCTCTATACGCTTTCCGGCATTCATCTTGAACTCGTCGATAGAGTTGTCGATTACCTCCTTCAGCAATACGTAGATACCATCCTCTGGCAGATTGCCATCGCCAAGGCGACCTATATACATACCGGGACGAGTGCGCACGTGCTCCATGTCGGAGAGGTGGCGAATGTTGTCGTCGGTATACTGTACTGTGGGTTGTGGGTTATTTAATTCTTCTTCCATTTTTCTCTTGTTTTGTCCTACCCTCAAGGGTAATCATAATTGTCAACCGTCAATTAAGAATTGCCGATTGTTTTCTTGTAGCAGCGTCTTCTCTTGTGGCATTCACGCTCAAGATATTGCCACTGTCCCTGCACCTTTTCATTTGTCTCCATCTCCACATGAGTCTCGCCCCACTCGAAGCCATACTTCTGATAACGCGGGATGAGGTCGTAGAAGAGCAGCGCGTTGGCTCCCTTGGCACGATATTCAGGCAGGACGCCCACGAGCAGCAAGTCTACAATGTTGGTCTTGTGCTGCTTCAACGCACGAAGGATATGCAACCATCCGAATGGGAAAAGGCGTCCCTTGCGGCATTTCTGCAAGGCTTTAGTCAACGAAGGCAATGTGATGCCCACGCCGATGAGCTTATGGTCAGGTGTGTTCCAATCCTCGATAAGGCTCACAAGACTAAGGTCGATCATCGGGAGATACATCTTGACATACTGGTCGATCTGTCGCTGAGTGAGCGTTGAATAGCCATAGAGATGCTGGAAAGTGGCGTTGATAACGTCGAAAATCTTCTGTCCGTAGCCGTTCTCACCAAATATCTCGTCCTTATGGAGCTTCTTGATGTGCAGATTGTAGCGCTTCTGAATCATCTGTGCCACCTTGGCATATTTCTCAGGAATCTGGTCTGGCACATACAGTTTATACTCCACATAGTCGTTGTCCTTCTCCCAGCAACCCATGCGTTCCATGTGCTCGGGATAGTAGGAATAGTTGTAAATGGTGGCCTGTGTGCCAAGCTGGTCGAATCCGGCTGTAAGCATACCCTCGGGGTCCATATCGGTAAAGCCGAGCGGACCTATTACCTCAGTCATACCCTTAGAGCGTCCGTAATCTTCTACAGCCTTGAGCAAAGCCTTCGACACCTCAATATCGTCAACAAAGTCGATCCATCCAAAGCGCACCGACTTACGCTGCCACTTCTCGTTGGCTCTGTTGTTGATGATTGCTGCCACGCGACCTACGAGCTTTCCATCCTTATAAGCAAGGAAATACTCAGCCTCGCAGAAATCGAAAGCTGCATTCTTGTCCTTGCGCAGGGTGTTCACCTCGTCGGTGTAGAGATTTGGGGCATCGTATGGGTTACCCTCATAAAGGTCGTAATGAAAGTCAATAAAAGTGCGGAGGTCGCGGCGCGACTCCACCTTGCGTATTTCTACTGCTGACATCTATTGTTTCTGTTTTGATTTAAAATTCAATTGGTTGTCGTGCCTTTCCTCTATTGTAGGCACGACATCTCTTAATATAATCCTTAAAATTGCAAAATTACGGAAAAAACGTTAAACAAAAGAATATCAAGGCGATATTTATATTTATTTTGGAGATATACGGCTGTTTGTAACTGTTTAATAACCATTTAGCTCATCAGCTCTTATGCGTCAACAGAAGCACATGTTTGCCATCGGCTGTGGTTGTGGCAAAGATATAAGCGTCGCCTCCGTCACGAAGTTTGAGTCGCTTGCGTAGGTCTGCCACCGATAGCGGAAAGTTTCTTACGGCTATATTTGCCTGCTTCAAGTCGCCAATAGTCTGCTTGAGCTGTCGCTTGTTCATTGTTGTCAGGGCATCAATGGCAAATGCTCTGCCTGGGAAGTCCTCCACCCTATCCTTTGATAGGAACAGATGACTGTTCACACTTACCGCACTCACGCCATAAGCCCTTGCAATCTCACCAAAACATCCTGCCTTCATTATCGAGGCATTAGGCTCATAGAGGTAAGCAGAATCATTAACGGTGAATGCCAGAACGGGCGTATGCGATGGTGTTGAATTGTTATTAGAGGTATTGCCATTAGCATTATCTGCTATGGAGTAGCAGAATTGGCTGCGCTGGTATTTGCCCTCACTGTCAGCTTTAGGCTGAATGTCCACACATACAACACGCAAAGCCTCGGCTCCCTCACCACACTCACCATCAGCTGTATCTGCCTTTGACAACACCAACAAGAGTTCCTTACACTCGCCACCTACCGACACAATATGCACCTCGCGCACTGTATTCTGCAAGTCGTCAACCGCCTTATGCCAATCGAGCATGGGCGAGAGTTTCAACACTGTAAAGCGCGACTTGACCATGAGTTGCGGAAGCAATGCTGTGACATCGGGCGTACAGTCGCCTATGAGCACAGTCTTTGCCCCATGCTCGTCGCGGCGGGCAGGGTCGAGAAAGAGCATTGTCTGCTCCTCCATATTGGCAAGCAAGTCCTCTGCCTCGGCACATACCACACTGGCATTGCCTATACCAAGACGCGGAAGATTGCCCTCAACCACAGCACACAATGCGGCATTGCGCTCCACGTATGTGGCATGGTCGAAGCAACGAGACGTGAAGGAGAAGTCAACACCAAAGCCTCCTGTAAGGTCGGTCATGGTTGTGGCTTGTGGCGATGCTGAGTTATGTGGGCATCTCTCAAGCCATGCGCCCACAACCTCCTGCTTATAGCGAGCCGTGGGTTCGGACGAGCACTGCTCCATATTAAGATGGGGCGGATAAACCACCCCATCACATTCTGCCCACGAAGGTAGTTTCAACCGTGCTGTCTGCCAACCCTGAATCTGGTTCAAGGCATAAGGCATGTCCACATCAGGATAGCGGCGCGACTGCAGAGCAAGCTCACGCGGGTTGCCCATTCGGTTGAGTGATATAAATTCAGATGTAGTCATTAATTGAAATCAAAGTGAATGATTGTAGACGAGATGTCGCATTTCGTGTCCACCCCACATGGCATCGTTGGCATAGACAAAGCCTATCGACTTGTATAGACGCTCGGCATTGGGATTGCCTTTGTCCACAAGCAGGGCTGCAGGCAACGAGATACTTGCTGCATGATTGATGATGCGCTTGAGTAGTTGCTTGGCAATGCCACGTCCACGATATTCGGGATACACGGCGAGTGAGTCGAGATAAAACTCACCCTCTTGTGTCTCATCGTCCATCTGCGAGTAGTCCATCTGCAGCTTGTCAAGAGCCTCCTGCTGGAATCGACGACGCAATCGGCGCAAGTCCTTACCGTCATAACCCACAATGGCACCTGCAATGGGAGCATGGTCAAGGTCGCCATCAGTAGCCTCTTCGTCGAGAGCCACAAAAGCGTTGCGCCAGCTGTATTGCGAGTCGTCCATAAGCACGAGCGACACCATCATCTGATAGAAGTCGTCGAGAGTGTGGTCCTTACCGGCGAGAAACTGGCAGCAGTCCTCTGTCATGGCTGTCATGATGAGCTGCGCGATGTCGGCTGCATGGGCTGGGGTTGCATTAATGATTGTCATTAGAATGAAGTTTTAATAGGTTGTTGATTATTATATGTATGAGTTCAGTATTTCTCAAGCACTTTCTTTATTTTCTCCGCACGCGTGATGCCTTTAGCCTTGCTGGAAGGCAGAAGTAGAGTGAGGAGTCCGAGCAGATTGCCTCCTTGTGCCACCTGTTGGTTGAACTTGGCATTTTCCATTTCTTTGCTCAAGGCCTTCTTCGTGTCGAACGAGAAGCCAGGGGTTGTCACTTCCACTTCCTTGAGCACCACCTCCTGGGGAATAAGATAGATGGTGTCCTGCTGCAACTCGGCAGCACCCACGCGTCGCTGCATATAGTTCTTCTTCGACACAGTGGCACTCGTCACGGGCAATGTGGAATGGAAACGTCCGGTATAGTCGGTCACAAGGCGTTGTCCTCCTGATGTAGCGACAACAGCTCCTTGCAGTGGCAGACGGGTGTCCATGTCTGCCACAACGTGCTGTCGCTGTGCGCTGGCCGCCACACAAGAGAGCACAAAAAGAAAAGTAGTCGCTGTTTTCCTCATCGTCGTGTTTTCTGAATTTCCTGAAATAATACTATATATATAATGTGTAAGTGGGTCTACACCTCCCGCTCCTTTATGAGCGTCCTCACTTGCTCCATGATGCCCGTGAGTTCCTCCACAGTTGTGGCACGCAGCATAGCAATGCGTGTCTGGCGGAAATCGGGGATGCCCTTGAAGATGGGCGAGGCTGCTATGTGGCGGCGGGTATGAAGTATGCCACGGTATTCGTCGATGCGCTCCACGTTTATGTGCAGTTGCTCAAGCAGGATGTCGAGCTTGCGGTCGAAAGTGAGTGAGGTGTCTTCGGGGAGTCCGTCAAGATAGTCGCGCATCTCCTTGAATATCCAAGGGCGACCGAATGTGGCACGTCCCACCATCACCGCGTCCACACCATAGCGGTCGAATGCCTGCTTTGCCTGCTCAGGTGTGCAGATGTCGCCATTGCCTATGATTGGGATATGTATGCGTGGGTTGTTCTTCACCTCACCAATAAGGGTCCAGTCGGCGTCGCCAGTATACATCTGTGCGCGTGTGCGTCCATGAATGGTGAGAGCCTGTATGCCGCAATCCTGGAGTTGCTCGGCAAGGTCGGTAATGACAAGGCTCTCTGAGTTCCATCCCAATCGGGTCTTCACGGTGACGGGTGTCTTTACAGCCTTCACCACTTCGCGTGTTATGTCGAGCATCAGCGGTATGTTCTGCAACATTCCTGCTCCTGCTCCCTTGCCCGCAACCTTCTTCACTGGGCAGCCAAAGTTGATGTCGATAACATCGGGATTGGCTTGCTCCACAATCTTTGCGGCCTCAACCATCGACTCCACATCACGGCCATATATCTGTATGCCCACAGGGCGTTCCTCGTCGCTGATGTTGAGCTTCTTCAGAGTAGCGTTGACAGAGCGCACAAGTGCCTCGGCACTCACAAACTCTGTATAGACCATCGAAGCTCCAAAGCGCTTGCAAAGATGGCGGAATCCTATATCAGTGACGTCCTCCATCGGAGCAAGAAACAACGGCTGCGGTCCAAATTCTATATTTCCTATTTTCATTTTCCTTTAAAAACAAACTATACTGATTCGTGTATATAAATAAGTATCTCCCACTGATTTCACATGGGAGATTCATAATCATTATATAAGAATCTTACTTGATAAACCCGAAAGCACGGTCATAGTCTTCGCTATTACCAAGTCGGCCATTGATAAGACACACAAGCTCTACTGTGGCGCGTAAGCAGAGGCGGTTGTCCGACTTGCGGAAGATATCCTGATTGAAGACATAGCGCAATCCTTCCTTCTTTACACCAAGGCGCGATATGAAGACATCGTCGCTACGCAAGGGTGTCTTGTATTGCAGGTTCATGCGAGCCACTACTGGGTCGACGCCTTGCTCATGCAATTTGGCAAAGCTCACGCCAAGCGATTGGAGATAAAGGTGACGGGTGTGCTCGGTATAGTGAAGATAGTTGGCATTGTTCACAATGCCTTGGATGTCGCACTCATAGTCGCGCACTTCCATTTCTGTTTCAAATACATATTCTGTTTGCATGGATTATTGCTCTTATTTTTACCAAGTCTGCCAAATGGCTTCTTTGGCTTGGTGAAACTACAAATAAAAAATTCCTTCGGGTCCTTCGTTGCACAAGAGGTCGAGTGCCGACATGTTTGGTTGGAAACCGTGACGCTGTGCGTATACCTGATAATAAGGACGGGGCTCAAACGACGGGTCGGGCAATGGATGCTTGGGACGAATGGCGTCGCGGAAGTCATCGGCATTAATCTCGGCAGCATCAACATAACTGTCGGTAAAGGATATGTCGGGACGCACGTCAAGCAACTCGCACAGCTTCATGGCAATCTCCATGTTGAAGTCGAAAAGAAACTCCCACTTGCGCTCGAAGAAGGGCCTTAAATCGTCGGCATAATAATCAAAGAAAGGACTCTCGCCATAAGCCGACACTATGGCATTCCAATGCAGGTGGCGCCATTCACCATGGTCGCTGATACGTATGTCGCGCATAGGACATTTCGCACCCTCATACCGCTCAATAGGCACTGTGAGAGCCTGCACACCATTGGCAGTGGCTATAAGACAACGGTTGCGGAATGTCTGTTTGCAGAAATTGTCGTTACGCTCAATGATGACATGCTTATAGCGATGCAGTTTCTGCATCCATTGAACGGGAGGGAAATAGGCTGAGGATAGGAGCCCTACCCCCAGCCCCTCCCCCGCAGGGAGGGGAGTAATATGCTGTACTGCTTGAGAGTTATTCATTCAAATAATTTTCAATCTTTATTTTATATCATCCACAAACCTAAACAGTCTGCTCCAGCGAATGCCAGAGAAGCCCGAATGGTCGGGATCATGACTCCACCAAATGAATATCGGCTTACCCACAATATGGTCTTCAGGCACGAATCCCCAATAGCGTGAGTCGAGTGAGTTATGGCGGTTGTCGCCCATCATCCAATAGTAGTCCATCTTGAATGTATACTTATTGGCAGGCTTACCGTTGATGTATATCTTTCCACCCTTCACCTGCAGGTCGTTGCCCTCATACACACGGATAGGACGCTCGTATATAGCGATGTTGTCCATAGAGAGACTGATGGTGGCACCCTTCTTAGGAATCCACACCGGACCATAATTGTCGCGTGTCCAACCCATATTGCCGTTAAGAGGATAGATGTCCCATGTGGTAGGGTCGTTGACAAAGTTGACGCTCTCCACCAAGTCCTTGCGGGCACGAAGAGCCTTTACCGAGGCATTGGTAAGCGGAAGGAAACCCTGCTGATTGAGCGAGATAATGTCTTCCTGAGATATTCCAAGCTCGTCGATAAGCTCCATAGGCAACTGTCCGCGCAGCTTGACAGAGTAGCAATACTGCACATTGTCAGGCTCCTTGTTGGCCTTGCCGTCGGTATAAATAATGTGGTTCTTTATCTGCAACACTTGTCCAGGCAGACCCACACAACGCTTAACGTAGTTCTCACGACGGTCGGCAGGACGTGATATCACCTCGCCATACTCCGAAGGATTGGCATTGATGATCTTGCGTCCCTCGTTGTAGAGCATCGCAAAGAAGTCATAGCGCTGCTGTGGCTGCATCTCGCCGATATTAGGCAACAGACCGCTTGGCTGCTTAGAGGCATAGCTGCCCTCGCCAAGTCCATAGGCAAGACGATAGAAGTCCTGCGCCTGATACTGAGGAGCCGAGCACAAAGAGTCGCCAGCAGGATAGTTGAACACCACGATGTCGTTCTGCTGCACAGTGCCAAGTCCCTTGGCACGCTCATACTGCCATTGAGGCCACTCGATGTAGGACTTGCACTCGAACACAGGCAATGTATGCTGTGTCAAGGGCAAAGTGAGTGGAGTCTGCGGTTTGCGCGGGCCATAGCTCACCTTCGACACAAAGAGATAGTCGCCAGTAAGGAGTGACTTCTCAAGCGAAGAAGAGGGAATGACATAGTTCTGGAAGAAGAACAGATTGATGAAATACACTGCCACAAGGGCAAACACCAAGGCATCCACCCACGACATTATGAAGCGTGTGGCACCTTCGCTCTCGCGCCACCACTGCCATTTTATCTTCTTGGTGATGTAAACATCGAAGATGAACGGGAGTACAAGCAGTCCCCACCAGCTCTCCACCCAATAGAGGAAGAGAAGATAAAGCACCGCAACTATGGTGAACTTAGCCCACTGCACCTTTGGGTTGAGGGCTTTCTTTTCTTTTTCAGTCATGTTTTGTTTTTTTTAATCAGCTTGCTGTAGACTAAAACTTAAAGAGGTCGGAGGTTGTAAGCAATCCTTCGTGGTCCTTTGTATACTCTGCCGCGAGCACGGCACCAAGGGCAAATCCCTTGCGCGAGTGGGCATCGTGAGTGATTGTTATGCTGTCGGCGTCGCTGTCGTAGATAATACTATGAATGCCAGGCACCTCGTCGCGGCGTATGCTCTCAATGGCAAGCTGGTCGGGAGCAACATTGTTAGTTCCCTCCACTGTGCCATCGGCAAGATGCTGCTCACCCTTCACCCATGACGACTTACGGTCGAGGTCGCCTATTATCTCCTCAGCAAGAGTGATGGCAGTGCCGCTCGGAGCATCGAGCTTATGTATGTGGTGGGTCTCCTCCATACGCACATCATACTGCGGGAACTGATTCATTATCTTGGCGAGATAGCGGTTGACAGCCGAGAAGATAGCCACACCGATAGAGAAATTGGAAGCCCAGAACAGAGTCTTGCCTTCCTCTGTGCACATGCGACGCACATCATCGCCATGATCCTTCATCCATCCGGTAGAACCGCTCACCACCTTAACGCCAGCCTTGAACGCACGAAGATAGTTGCCATAGGCGGCTGTAGGCGATGTAAACTCAATTGCCACGTCGGCAGAGGCAAACTCAGGAGAGTCGAAGTCCTGCTGGTTGTCAACATCTATGATACTCACAATTTTGTGGCCACGCTCCTTGCAGATAGACTCAATCATCTTGCCCATCTTGCCGTAGCCGATAAGTGCTATGTTCATTGTTTTGAATGTTTTTTTGTTTATGGTATATGTGTTCATAGGGGTGAAGAATACATGTGCTTGGCAACGGTTATTGCTCGGAATAAAGCACCTGCACAAGTGTCTGTCCCACGGCCTTGAGCACATTGGGGTCGATATGCTCCATGGTGTCGTTGACGGTGTGCCATGTAGGACCGAACGAACTCTGCTGACAGTCGGGATAATAAGCAATGATGTCGATACATGGGATGCCTGCCTTTTCGTTCACTGGCACATGGTCGTCGGTTATCATGCCTCCGTCCTTCATAGGGAAGAAAGAGCTGTAGCCTATCTGCGACGCTGTGCGCCACACCTTATTTACTATCTCATTGGCATACTGTTTGGACACTCCCTCCTGATAGAACTTGGCACCTTCGCCACCCACCATGTCAAGCAGGATGCCGTAGCGTGCCTCGTAGCCTTGCGGGAGATTCTCTGCCCAATACTGTGCTCCAAGGGCCCATGTGTCGCCACTCTCGGGAGTGGTAGCCCACTGCGGAGTGCCATAGTCCTCGGCATCGAAACAAACGAAGTCGACACCTATATTTAATGTAGTGTCGTTCTGAAGCAGTCGAGCAAGCTCAAGCATCACCGCCACACCGCTTGCGCCATCGTTGGCAGCCATAACCGGCTTGCGCCAATTAGTAGAGTCAGGGTCGTTGTCTGCCCAAGGACGGCTGTCCCAATGCGCACAAAGAAGTATGCGTGTGGTATGTTCCGGACGGAAACGAGCAATTATGTTCCGGCTTTTGAGCTTTGTGCCATCCCAACCGGTGAGCACTGCATCCTGAGCCTCAACAGTAGTACCAAACTCACGGAACTTGGACATTATCCATTCGCCACATAGGTCGTGAGCCTTCGAGTTCATAGTGCGCTCGCCAAAGCTGCATTGCTTTGCCGCAAAGGCATAGGCAGAATCGGCACAGAAAGTAGGACCTACAAGGGCTACTGTGTCTGGTTCTGCGGTCGACTTCGACGCATTCTTGCATGAGGCGCACGAGCAGGCTATAGCCACAACCGCCAATGTGAAGAACAGGGAGAATATTGTTTTCTTCATAATCTTTCAAATTTCTATACTGGGCTATCCACCATCGGCATCAGCCGACAATTCATCACCCAACATTCAACACTCCTAATTCTTCTTTGCCTCATACGCCAACGCATACATACGAATCTGCTTCACCATGGCGAGCAATCCGTTGGAACGTGTGGGCGAAAGATGGTCCTTGAGTCCTATGCGGTCGATAAAATAGAGGTCGGCATCGAGTATCTCGCGCGGAGTATGTCCGCTTATCACCTGGATAAGCAGGGCAATAATGCCCTTCACAATGAGAGCGTCGCTGTCGGCAGTGAATACGAGACGACCATCAGGAGTCATGTCGCATTGCACCCACACACGGCTCTGGCAACCGTCGATAAGGTTCTGTTCGGTCTTATACTTGGCATCAAGCGGCTCAAGCTCGCCGCCGAGGTCGATAAGCAACTGGTATTTGTCCATCCAGTCGGTGAAGTCTTGAAATTGTTCTATTACTTCGTCTTGTGCTTCGTTGATTGTCATAATCCTAAGTATTATGCTTCTTTTCTATCTACTACTTTTCTACTTTCTCCAGTTTAAAGAGTTTGTCGCTCGGGCGAATCTTGCCTGGCACACGGAACGACACATGCTGTCCCTTGTGGGCAATGTCTACAGGATTAAGCTCATAGCGTATCTCGTCGACATCCACATACATCACGCCCGTGGTAGGACCGGTGATAAGGAGCTTGTCGCCTACAGAGAACTCGGCAGCCTCGCATGTAAACTCAGCCACACCAAGCTTTGAGAAATACTTCACACCACGGCCAACGTATACTTTCTTCTCGGTAGCGTTGGATCCATAATTGCTGTTCCACTCGCCCAAGGTCTGTCCCTGGTAGTAGCCATCCCAGAATCCACGGTTGAACACTGTGGCAAGACGCTCGTCCCACACGTCCTTCTTCTCGTCGGTGAATGTGCCGTCGAGCACCGCCTGTATGGCTTCCTTGTAGCATTTCACCACATTATATACATACTCTGGTCCACGTGCACGTCCCTCAATCTTGAACACACGCACTCCCGAGCGCATCATGCGGTCGATGAAGCGAATAGTCTTCAAGTCCTTTGGCGACATGATATACTTGTTGTCAACCTCAAGCTGGCAACCTGTCTCGTTGTCGGTGACAGAGTAAGAACGGCGACATATCTGCACACACTCGCCACGGTTGGCAGAGCGTCCGGTGTTCATAAGGCTCATATAGCACTTGCCGCTAACGGCCATGCACAAAGCTCCGTGGCAGAACATCTCTATGCGCACCAACTCACCCTTAGGACCGCGTATCTGCTGCTTCTCAATCTGCTCGAAGATGTAAGCCACCTGATCCATGTTCAGCTCGCGAGCCAACACAACGACATCGGCAAACTGGGCATAGAACTTCAGAGCCTCGGCATTGCTGATGTTAAGCTGGGTGGAAAGGTGAACCTCAACGCCCACCTGACGGCAATAAGTCATCACAGCCACATCGCTGGCAATGACAGCAGAGATGTTGGCCTCCTTGGCGGCGTCAATTATCTGGTGCATCAACTCCACATCCTCGTCGTAGATGATGGTGTTGACTGTGAGGTAGCTCTTCATTCCATGCTCGGTGCATGTGGCTGCAATCTCACGCAGGTCGTCGATAGTGAAATGATTGGCAGAATGCGAGCGCATGTTGAGTTGCTCCACGCCAAAATAGATACTGTCGGCACCTGCCTGTATGGCTGCCTGAAGGCTCTCACGGGAGCCAACCGGCGCCATTATCTCGTAATCTCGTATGGTTGTATTATTCATAATGTGCAAAATTACTGATTTATAATTGTAAAACCACAAAAATAAATATAAAATAGTTATCTTTAATAAATATAAAATGGTTAACTTTGCATATTCACAATTAACAATTAACACTATCTCATATGGAAAAGACATTGATTCTGTTGAAGCCGTGTACAGTTCAGCGCCGTCTTATCGGCGAAGTTATCAACCGCTTGGAGCGCAAAGGTCTGCGCATCGTTGGCTTGAAAATGATGCAGCTCGACGACGCAATCCTCAACGAGCACTATGCTCACTTGGTGGACCGTCCCTTCTTCCCGTGGCTCACAGCCTCTATGAAGTCGGCTCCCGTTGTTGCCATGTGCGTTGAGGGCAACAGTGCCGTGACCGTTGTGCGCAACATCGTTGGTGCTACCAACGGACGCAAGGCAGCTCCTGGCACAATCCGTGGCGACTACTCTATGAGCGGACAGGAGAATATCATCCATGCTTCCGACTCTGTTGAGACTGCCGAGATTGAAATGAAGCGTTTCTTCCGCGAGGGAGAGATATTCGAGTATCCTGATCCGCTGCACGACTTCCTCTACGCTCCCGATGGAGACTAAAACAATAAAATAGAAAAATGGAAAAAGTAATCATTAACAGCTATCACGAGTTTGCCGCCTTACTCGGCAAGAACATCGGCGTGTCCGACTATGTTGAACTCCCCCAGGAGCGCATCAACATGTTTGCCGACGCAACCCTCGACCATCAGTGGATTCACGTAGACACCGAGCGTGCCGCTGTGGAGAGTCCGTTCAAGTCGACTATTGCCCACGGCTACCTCACACTCTCGATGCTGCC
>CAKQFF010000024.1 GCA_934230685.1 uncultured Prevotella sp.
AGGTTACGGATAGGTAACGTTCCTCTGTCTCATCTTGTCGTATTCCCGTCTTCGTCTGTCCTCGCCACTTTTAACCCAAATGAGGAAAGTAACTGATAACCAGTAAACTTTCCTCATTCTTCTCTCAAACACTTTTTATATGCACTTTCAACAACAGAAAATCATTACTGTAGGATGCGGGCATAGTTGTTAAAAATATGTAGTGGCGTGAAATATTCACGTGAAATTTCTATGCGAATTGAAAAGTTTAATTATCTTTGCATAGAGCTTAATAAGATGTTTTATTAAAGAAAACGGTAAAATACAACAATCACTTAAATAGAAATAATATGTTGCTTCGCTTGATTTTGAAGAATTTTCTTTCATTTGACGATGAGGTCCAGTTCGACATGTTTCCAAACATGAAAAGAACCCAGTTGGCCAATCATGTCTATACACACCTATGTGATGTGCCCTTACTTAAGCAAGCGGCAATCTATGGTCAAAATGGTGCAGGAAAGTCAAACATAGTAAAGGCATTAGAATTTTTGCGTGCATTTGCTTTAAATAAGAACTTTGCCCAAAGTGTGGAACTTGCCAAGTTTTTCTATTTATTAAAGGCAGATGCGTGTAAGGATCCTATTTCGTTGGCAATTGAATTTGAATATCAAAAGCAATTTTTCTTTTATGAGATAGAACTTGCCGAAGAGTTTGTGTCAAAAGAGGGACTTTATGAATCTTTCCCCAAGGAAGGTAAGCTTGATTTGATATATGAGCGCAAAAATCATGACGTAACTTTTGCCAATACGCCTGACGAAGCTATTTCTGATGCAACAAAGAAGATGTTGGAAAAGAATCCTCTCTCGTCACTAATGGCTTTGAACAGAGAATTTCCTATTGTAGCTGACCATCGTTGTGCAATTGCTTCGCAATGGTTTAACAGACAATTAGAGATTATAGGTGTACATACTTTTCTGCCTACATTGATAGATCTTCTTCGCGACAATAAACCCATGATGGAGTTCGTGCGTGATTTGGTTTATAGACTTGAAGTTGGTGTGAGCAACATGAATTTGCAGGAGTCCGATTTTGACAGTTGGGCTAAACATCACATTGCTATCGCCCAAAACCTGCCTGGAGATTTAGATAACGTGAAATCAATGTCTCTCAATACTAACTCCACTCCGGTTTTATCAATCAATATTGAGAATGGTGTGCGTAAGGTTTATCAGCTTATATTCGACAATATAGGTAAGGATGGATTTGTAGGCAAATTGGACACCAGTATGCAGTCTGACGGCACATTGCGTGCCTTGACATTGTTGCCCGCTCTCTACTATGCGTGTATACAAGGCAAAACGGTTGTGGTTGATGAAATCAACTGCTGTTTAAGTCCTAATATGGTTAAGGGTATTGTGGAATATTTTGCTAAGACTGAGAACACAAACGGACAGCTTGTATTTACTACTCATGACAACCAGTTATTGGATGAACGTGGAATACTCCGTTCTGATGAGATTTGGTTTGTGGACAAGCGAGAAGGTGCTTCTGTGCTATATTCACACAATGATTTTAAGGAACATCACACTATATCACCACTCCGAGGTTATAACGAAGGACGTTATGGAGCTATCCGCTTTGTTAATTTATTGAAGGATTATGCCGACTGATAGAAAACTCTATTCCTGTTCTATATGCTACGCAAATGCATGAAATGGCTCAGTATCTTATTGATATAATGAATCGTGACAAGAACGAATACGATGAATTTGTAAGGAAGAAGCAGGAGTGGCGCAAGAAGATGCAGAAATAGAGTAATTATATTAACCCTTTGGTGAAATTAATTTAAACAATATAAATGTGAGTAAAGTTCCAAATTTACTTTAGAAAAAAGATTTAATGATGAAAATTATGAAGATTAAGAGTATTGTTGTGCTTTTGGCATTGGGGCTGTCTGCTTGTTCAGGTGGCAAGTATGCCGGAGTGCCTAAGGAGTATCATGAATTGCTGAACCAGACTATGGTTACAGCTGGTGATAATGCTAAGGAGCTGCAAAAGGCGTTGAAGGAAGCTCCTGCCGATCAGAAGGAGGGTGTGGCTTTCCTTATTTCCTACATGCCCGAAAGGGATGCCAAGGCTTTGACTGCCGACTTCTTGTTGGAGAATGTATCGTATGCCTATAAGGCAAGGGCTGAATTCCCATGGGCTAAAGATGTGCCCAAGGATATTTTCTTGAACGACGTGGTGGCTTATGTCAACTTGAACGAGAACCGCGAAAACTGGCGTAAGGACTTCTACAATCGTTTCAAGAAATACGTGGCTTCTTGTAAGACGATGCGCGAGGCTATTGATTCTGTAAACAAGAATGTGCGCGACGAACTGATGGTTGATTATAATACGAAGCGTGAGAAACCCGACCAGGCTCCTTATGAGTCCATGCGTCAGCACATGGCTTCTTGCTCTGGTCTTTCCATCTTGCTTACTGATGCTTTCCGTGCTGTAGGCATTCCTTCGCGTGTGGCTGGCACTCCTGCTTGGTATGACGACCGTGGCAACCACAACTGGAATGAGGTGTGGATTGACGGCAAATGGCGCTTTACTGAGTATTATCCTTCTGAAGACTTGGATAAGTCTTGGTTCCTTACTGATGCTGGCAAGGCCATCAAGGAGGACCTGCATAAGGCCATATATGCCGCTTCTTTCAAGCCAACTGGCTCTTACTTCCCCTTAGTATGGGATATGGACCTCCGCTACGTTCATGCCGAGAACGTAACCGACCGCTACACCAGCTTATATAGAGCACAACTGTCGGCTGTTCCCGATGACGACAAACACGTTGCCTTAAGAGTAATGGTGTTCAAGGACAAGGATCATGCAGAAGATTCTGGCGATCGTGTAGCTACCAACTTGGATGTGTTCAAGGGTGAAGAAAAGCTTTTCGGTGGTCGCAGCACTGGTGCCACTCAGGATATGAACGATGTCCTCACCTTCAAAGTGGAAAAGAACCAGTCGTATACCGTTAAATATATGAATGGTAACGGCGTGTTGGAGACACAGAATGTGGAAGTGGGAGACCAGACTACGACGTTGAAATTGTATATGAAGTAAATCCCTCTTGCTAAATGTTGCTTCGGCTGCTATTTCTATTGAATGATATAGAAATAGCAGCCGTTGGTCGTATTCTACGGTATTTTGTAAAATTTACCGTAGGTTATTACCTAATATCGAATAATAATTTGTATTTTTGCTGTGTGATATTTTAAAATGGATTATATGAACAATATAGTTAGCAAAGTTACGAATATTGATTTAATTCAAATGACAATTAGCTCATTTTTATGGGACTGTAGTGATATCTATCAAAGAAAAATTGTGCACTTACCATTTTACAATACGTAAACTTCATTAACAACAAGCCAATAGGCAGAATTAAGTATGCACTAAATTAATTCTGCTAACGAGTTGAATTAATGTTATTTAACTCAATAAAATGCCAAAATATGTGTAAATATGCCTATCTTTGGCATCATAAAAAACAAATAAATTAGACTGAGCGACTATGTATAAAATATATCTATTCTTTCGGGGAATATTATCCTTTTGGCTTTGGCTTATTTTTTTGCTTTTAGTACCAGAATTCATTAGTGCTAAAGCAAAAAGAGAGGAGGCTATTACGATTAATTATGAAATTAATAGTGCCGTAATAGATACATCTTTCAAGGAAATTTTGAAGGAATTGCAGCGGTTTGACCGTATGCTCGAGAGTCAGTCTATAGACACATTATTTATTATGCCTTCAGTATCGCCAGATGGAGAGAGACTTTTCAATGAGAATCTGAGAAAAATGCGTGCCATGGCTATTGTTGACTATGTTAAGGCGCACTATTCTCGTTCGTCAGAAATATGTTTTATTATACAGAATGCTCCTATTGGGTGGAATGTTTGGGTTGATGTGCTTCATAATGACAGTACCGTCAATATTTCGCGCAATGTTTCTTGTTTGTTACAAGATGACAACTTAACTGATATAATTATTATGGTCCTACGCGCTTGGCAGTGTCACTGACGTATAACTTTTTTAAGAAAGGAAAAGTCAAATGAACAGAAAAGTATACTATATAATAGTTTTGGTTGCTGTTGCAATGGCGTTGACAGGATGCCGGCGTCACAAATACTATGACTTGGAGCAAAGTTATGGTACCTTACGCGTTGTCTTCAATTGGGATGGCTATATTGATATTCCTCCTGGTATGAACCTTGTGTTTTATCCTTCGGTGGATAATTGCGATGGTGATGTCGTTTCAAGCCCTATATTGCAGCAATTGCAATATGATGGTGGAAAGATTTCACTGCCTGTTGGAAAATATGATGTAGTGGTTTACAACGATTACACCTATAATATATTATACCGTGGAATGGACAATTTCATGACAGCGGAAGCCTATTTGAACGGATATGACCGTCTTCCTCTTTCACGTACCAATGCTTCTGTCCGTAGTTTTACAGAGCCTGATTTATTCTATGTTGCACAGATAAGAGATTTGGTGGTGAGTGGACATGAGCAGACTGTTGAGATACGACCAGAACTAAAGACCTTGAAGTTGTTTGTGCATGTAGGAGTAGATGGTGTACAATATGTGTCACAAGCGGACGGAAGTATTACTGGAGCTGCCAGCAATGTGATGCTTTCTACGGGATACACGTCTGACGCTGTTGCTGGTAAACGTATTTTTGGCTTTTCGATAAGCAGTAAGGAACTGTATGGTGAAACCAGAATGTTTGTTTGCAACAGTCCAATGACCGAGTATTATGAACTTGAACTTGCTTTCCTATTACGCAACAACTCTGTTTCGATGGGTAAGTTCAAATACGACGTGAGCAGTCAGATTACCGATCGTCTGCGCGAGAACAACGGTAAGTTACCACCAGAAGGTATACACGTTTATATAAATGGTGTCAAAGTGGACGAAGTGTCAGGTGACGGTTTTGATGCTGTTGTTGACACCTGGGGTAAAGAAGTAGACATAGAGTTAAAATAAACATATATTAAACACTTAAACTTATTATTATGAACAAAATCTATTCTTTTTATGCCATTTGCGCAGTTGCAATGATGGCATCGTGCTCATCAGAAAATGAAGATGCTCTCAATCAGCAAAACAATGAACGTGTGTCGTTTGGAACGTACGTGAATATGCCCACACGTGCCTTAGACAAGAGCTTTTTCAGTACAGGCGATGAGATTTGCATTAATGCCTTCCAAAGTTCAGTGACAACAGTTGACCGCAAGTTTACTAACAACTTTATGGACAACGAGACTCTCTCTAAAACTGATTTAGGATGGACTTATGTCAACTCAAAGTTCTGGCCGATGAATGAAAATGACCGTATATCGTTTGTTGCCTCCTATCCTAACATCAGCCCTACAATAGTTGATGGCATCTGTACATTCCCTTTCAGTGTTAACGCTAATGCTGCATTGCAGCAGGATTTTATGTGGAGTACTATTACCGATGCCCATCGCAAGGACCGCAATGGTACTCATCAAAACGGTGTGCTTGAGACTCCCAATACAACACCACTGGACAATGTGGTTCTTCATTTCCGTCATGCTTTGTCGCGCATTGTATTCAATGCTAAGACTGTGACCTATTATAGCGGAACAACAATAACCGTTACAGACATCATTGTGAAGAATCTTTACGGACAGGGTTCTTATTCGCTTACAGCAGAACTTGGCAAGGGTACATGGAAGATGAAGGGCAATCAGGATTGTACATACACTCCGTTGAGTGGTGGCACTACCAATGTTATAAATACAAGTTACAAGACATTTGGAACTTCGCTGCTTGTGGTTCCACAGGTGCTCAATACGACGAGTGGTAAGGAATCAACTGTTACAATTAAGTATACAGTAAACTATTCTAAACCGTCTAAAGTGGTTTACGAACAGCGTACGTTCAACCTTGCTACAGCATCCTTGCTCAATGGTAATACTTGGGAGCAGGATAAGGTGTACAACTACAACTTCAATATTGCTCTTGATATGATTACGTTTGACGCTGTAGTGGACAACTGGGGTGGAAGTGGTGACTTTGGAATAACAGTAGAGTAGTGTTTTTAAAAACTTCATGTATTTATGAAAATTTCCAATATGTTTATGGCAGGCATGGCTCTTTTGGGCCTTGCCGCCTGTTCGGCAGACAGTGACAACGAGTATTCTAAGATAAACGATAGCAACGTTTTATCTGTTAATACATACATACCTGGTACAAGAGCTCTCGACAAAACTTCATTTGTTGAGGGTGATGTATTGAGTCTTTATTCGTGTCTTACGACTGGTGATTATGGTAATATCTATTCTGCAAATTTTATGAATAACGTAGCAGTTACTCGTACATCGAGTGGCGACTGGAGTTATTCACCGCTTATGGCTTGGCCTACAGATGACAACGAACATTTGTCGTTTATTGCTTATTATCCACAGAACACTGGTAGTACACCAACGAAATATTCTTATACTGTAAATGAGAATTTTGCAGAACAGACAGATCCTCTGTGGTGTACAATAAAGGATGCGTCGATAAACGACCGCAATGGTACTGCCGTAAATGGCAACGAAAGTGATGCTGCTTTTGAGGCAACGAGTGGAGCATTGAATCTTAAGTTTAAGCACATGTTGAGTAAGGTTAATGTCAAAGTGAAACTTGCGAGCAACTATCCTGGAATAACTTGTAAACTCAACGATTTGACATTGAATAGTGTGAATCAAAGTGGAACATTTACTATAAAGGACGACTTGAGTGGTGGAACATGGTCATCAAATTCTTCCAATAATTTTACATTGAAGAGTGGTGCTGATGACGTGCTTTCGTCTACCGCATATAATGTGGCAGAAATGCTCATGATACCACAGGATTTGACAGACCTCAACTCTTACTTTTTTATAAAGTATACACATACATTGGCAGAAGGCGGCGAGAAGACAGTAACTAAAAAAATATACATTCCCAACCAATGGGAGGTTAGCAAGGTGTATAACTATATCATTAACCTTTCGCTTGACGTGAATACAATTTCATTGTCTACAGAAATCAATAGTTGGGACTCTACAGAAAATCCAAGTATAGGCACAAAGGCTGCTGAACCTGTAGATTTGGGACTTAGTGTGAAGTGGGCAAGCTATGATTTTGGTACAGTTTCACCGTATGATGATGGACCGAGGTATGATTTTTACAAAAATCAATCTTTTACTCTGACTGATACATGGGGAGCAAATTGGCGTATACCAACAAAGGAAGAGTGGAGTGAACTTGTCAATAACTGTACAATAACGTCAACTATGGTAAGTGGAAAGAAAATATTTGTTGTAGAGGGAACAAATGGAAATAAAATATACTTACCAAGTAACCGTTATTGGACTCCATATGAATATTACCGATATGGCAGTTATTACAGTGGAGTCTTATTATATGACTCTAAAGGTGAGATAAGTGACATGAATAGTGATATTAAATGTCCTATCCGTCCTGTATACACAAAATAACATTTTAATTAACGTGAGTTCGATAAAATATAAGTGACTGAAAATCTTAGTGTCGCGGATACGTTTACAACTCATGTTAATTATGTTGCCTTTATAGGAAAATAAACCGATAGCTTTTAGAACGCTTATGAGTTCAAAAGCTATCGGTTATTTTATAAATCCATTTTATTTGTGAATTTCAAGGAATTTCCATCCGTTAAAGTGAATCATGTGTTCAGGCATATCTGCAATCCATACTTCGGTTTCTTGAATCGCTATATTTCGAGTGACAATAAAGCAATGCGTATAGCTTCAATATGAAGTGTTCTTCATCTTTGGAGAATCTATACGCATTGCGTTTTTTACTTTTCTTTTGTTATTTGTGCTATATACTTTTTTCAGTTTATATGTGGCATATCATACTATGTAAGTATTCCTTTTTATAGCTTTTTATCAGCTATTTCCCAATGCCCAGTCTTATTGCTTCCGATATATTTGATAAGATTCATATCACGGAGAGCATATAACTCGCGTTTGATAGTCCTTATACTTGCATCAATTGCCTCAGACAGCATTTGGGCGTTTATCGTGCCATTTATCGTGCCATTTATCGTGCCATTTATCGTGCCATTTTTTATTGTTTCATAAATTTTACGCTGTCTATCAGTTAGTTTGGCGATATTTACTTGGACATTTATCGTGTCATTTACTTGGGCGGTACTTTGTCGGTCAAACTCCTTTTCACTTGTCCACTCAGCCATCAATGTTGCCTTCAGAATGAATGCGTCAATATGGAACGATGGGATTGCGCAGCCTTTTGTTTCCAGCTCATTGCAGATACGGTCGATACCTTCGCCAAATTCCTTGACATACTTATATGCCTTGAGGAATTGGGCTATCTTGGGATTTCGTGAGAAATGAGTGTGGCGAATGTTGTCTGGGCGCACTAATCCTGGCAAATCTCCTGGAGTCTCAAAGACTATACGGTCGTCGAACATCTTAATCTGAATCTCTGTTCCCTTGATGTTGTATGCTCTGTGGCAGCAACTATTCACTACCATTTCTTGTATAGCATATTTTGAGTAGTTGCGGTTGGTAATAAACCGACCGTCTTCTCCAAGGAATGAGTGCTCACGAACCTGCGTTTCCAGATAGTCAATGGTTCTTCTAACCTGCTGAAGTATGGTTCCTTCGAATGTCACGTCCTTGACAACATTCATCTCAGTACCAACTTTTTCCTCTGTACCCTCATAGCGGATGAAGCGAGTGCGGGCACGTGGAAAGAAACGCTGAGGATTCTTTCCGAAAAGGAGAATGCAAGCGGTACTAACCTTATGCTGACCATCTTTCTCAGTAACAAAATCGTTGTTCTCTCTCAGATACTCCATGGCAGACTTTCCATAGCCTATGACATTTATATAGTCACTCACAAGATTCATGTCAACATCATCGATAGTGGCGTCATAAACATCTTTGTCCTCGTAGTAGCGTTCGCCTTTGTCGTAGAGAAGCTGCATACGCTCGTCAAAATTGAGTTTCTTGCTTTTGTCGCCTACACGCATGAAACATTCGTCTGCTTGGTTGGTATGAAGTTGAACGCTTGCAGGAATGTGCATAAGCAGGATGCGGTTCTCTCGACCTTCATAGTCTGTACATGGCAAATATTCACACCTGACCCTTACAGACGGATTGCAGAAGTCGAAAGGAACGCGAAGCAACTCATTCAGTCGCTCTTCGTTTCCATCAATCCCCTCTATTCTGCGAGTCTTGTCGGAAACACCAATGGCAAGCATACCACCATCGGCATTAGCCATAGCCACAATAGGTATCGCTAATGCTTTGGGGTCAATCTGTATGCTCTTGCAATCGAACGTCTGACATTCTTTGCGAGCCAATATTTCTTCTATTGTCATCATTACAGCTTATATCTCTTGTTTATACTCCTCCTGTCTTACAAATTCTCATATATATTCTTACAACGAAAAGGCCATGTATTCTTCTCCTATTCGATGTATCTGTTTTAGAATCATGTCTTCACGCTCCTTTGATGGTTTTTTGAAACCGTTGATATAATTTCTAAGTAGTGAAGGGTTAAGGTTTATCAACCTGGCAAATTCGGTGACATTAATCTCGGAGTGAGTGAGAAAGAAACGTTGCAGTTTTGTTGGCTCAGCATCTTCATACTCAAAACTTTCAAAGCTGATGTCTTCATCTAAATTGTGCCAATGGATACCATCCAAGCCAAATGTGTATTTGGCTCGTTCTTCATCACTTGCATTCCTAAGATTTTTATACCATAACAAAGATTGACGATAGGTTTTACCGTTTTCATCTGTGCCATAGATGTAATCACCGTCAAACCAAATTTTAATAATCTTCATATATGTCCTCCTTTCCAAAATATTCGCGCCATCTTTTGAGAATAATGTATTGCAAATGTAGGTATTAAAATTGATACCTCAAAATTTTTTTTCTAAAATATTGATAGAATATATGATAGTGGAACAAATTTTCTCTATGGGATTGCATCTCGCTTGACGCAGTACAAAAAGGTAGAACAATTCATGAGGATATAGCGCAAGACTTGCTCAAACGAGGACTGATAGAAGGTGAAGCTCCGCATTACAGCATTTCTCTTGGCATAGCAAAGAATACTCGCCAACTGCCTTCTTACACAAAAACAAAAGGATTGGATAAGGAGAAATTACGCCAGATGATACTGCAATTCTTACAAAACGCAGGTGATGAAGGTGCCAAGCGAGATAGTATATACGAATATCTAAAGGATGTGCTTCCTGCCAATAAGACGGAAGAACAACAGTTGCGCATGGTGGGCAAATTGCTTGTTGAGATGGATGAAAATAAATTAATAACAACCAAAGGACGAAAGTGGATAATAAGGTCGTAATAAGACCTAATTTGTGAATTACGACCTTTTTACGACCCAGTATTACCCACTTGAGGTTGAAATAGGTCGTAATTTTAACCGATATAAACCTGAATCGGTCATATGGAAAAAAAACTTCATATCACGTTTAACTTTATATCACGTTTCTGACACAAAAGCATTAAACCCCAGTACCACTTCAGTGTTGCATAGCTGGTACTGGAGTTTCATACGGCTGGTACTGGAGTTTCTATTGACTGGTACTGCAGTTTTACTCAATAGGTACTATTATGTCATTAGAATGACTTATAAGCTATAATTATAATAATGAGCATACAAGAATATCCTGTATGCTCATTACCTTTTTACAATTTTACAATGAAAATGCAATCATTATTTCACCATTACCTTTCGTGTGGTTCCATCAGACATTTTCAGTATGTTGATACCCTTCTGTGGGGCAGAGAGTTTAGTGCCGTCGGCAGCGTAGCAAGCCTCTATGACAACATTGTTGCTATGATTGATGCTACTGATGCCAGTTGTATTACCATTAACTAATGCCTTTCCTGCATTGACTATCTCGTCAGTTTCATTGTCTATGACAATGGCTACAACATAAATCTGCTTGTAGTCGAGAGCTTCTACAAGTTTGTCTTTTGTTGGCATAGTGAGGGTGTAATTGCCTTCTGTAATGCCATTCTCAACAAGATCGTCAAATGTCGCTTGGTTTACAAAGTTTTTGTAAGAGCTTGCTATGAGCACATCATTATACACTTGGTCCATTTGTGATGGCTCGTCTGCAAGGAACATCAAATCATCCTCGTCAATATAGTCGTGCATGCCTGAATAGCTGTTTGTTTGCTTCCAAGATTTAGTTGTGCCAGTCAGACCGTCTGCAACAAGCATGTATGCAACCTCATAATCACCACCAGAAGTTAAAGACTCAATAGAGGCCGTTACGTCCACCTCGGTAGAATCGCTATTGTATGTACCGCTCACACTAACATTTAATAGTGGTAATTGTTTCAGCTCTTCAGCAACAACAATTGGTGCGGAACTGTATGGGTCCATTTCTGTCTTGCCACGATTGACGTAACATGAAGGAGCACCATGGAAATTCAAGGTGTAGTCTGCTATGAACATAGGGTCTTTCTGATTATACTGGTGCAGGGCAATGCTAATGAACTGGTCGCCAAACTGCTCGTGCATTTTATGCATGCCTACATGACCACGTGGACAATATCCACATCCTGTGCCGGTGAACTCTTCGACCACGGCAACTCTCTTGAACTCCTTGGCAATAGTCTTGTTTAAACCATTGGCGATGGTTGAGGTAGCTTGGTTCTTCTCGCCGTTAACTTTAGTGATATTCAATTCTACCGGATATTCGCCTACTTGTGAAGCTGCTTCAAAAGGAATAACTACAGAATAGGAACCACCAACTCCAAGGTCTCCGTCAAAATCGATATGACGCTCCTCGGTTGTCTTTCCATCCTGAGTTATTGTATAGTCGAAGTCAGTAAGCTTTGTGCCACCATTGGTTACATTGACAGTAACGTCTTTTGTCTTTCCAAGTGCAACGATGAATTGTCCAAAATCGGAAGGAATAAGCGCATTGGTGGCAAAGTTGTCGTTTTCCACTATAAGTTGCACACTAAGTGCACCATATTTCTCGCCGAAATTATACCATCTGTTTTCGCCATTGCCGTCGAAATCGGCGAAAACATAAAGATTGCCCGAAACCTTTGAATACAATCCAAAAGGATTGTTGTCACTTGTCTGCTTGTATGAGAATCCTATGAGTAGATATTTATAGTCGGCGGTAAGCTCAAACTGTTGGTCGTCATCAAACATAATAGTATGCCACTCACCCTTCTTGTCTTCGGGAGTTGTCGTAGCCTGTTCCTTGCATGCTATTTCTTTAAGATATCCATCGTCAGTAAGGTTTGACACAAAGACATTTGAGGCAGAGCAGTTGCCTGCAAGATTAAAGCGCACTCCCACTACCTTTGAGCCATAATATGGGGCGTAGTCATCGGGAAAAAGAAGTATGGCTGCTTTGTTGTCGCCTGGCCATCCAGTGGCTCCCATATACTTGTCGCAATCGTCTGTAGCGTAAAGGCCAACATAACGCTGGTTGTCTGCTGCCGATGCTTTAGCATGGTTTCTCTGCATTGCAGAAGCTGGCATGTATTTCCTTGTGTGAAGCTCTTTCTTCACATCAAGCTGACTCTTTGGCGCAGTAATGCCAATACTTTGAGCATTTACTGTCAAACTGAATAACATCGCTAAAGCGGAAAGTAAAAATTTATTCATAAAATTAAATTTTTAGTTAGCAATAATGGTTTTACATTTTACAAATGTATGAAATTATTTAGAAAAGAGCAAACAAAAGAGAAAGAAAAGACCAATTTTTGTGTGTTACGTAATAATATACTTGGAAATGACACGTTGTGGATGGTAAGTAGCTTGCATTTGTATCTATATTATTATAAAACCGAAAGTGCAAATGATATTACTGTAGCCAGAGCGTTAGGATGTTATGGGCAAACTATAAGGCAAATCTTTCAAAAAGATGCGTGAATGATGTGTTTTCTTTTTATTTGTTCGTGATTTTAAGAGAAAACATGTACTTTTGTACTTGGAACTTTTATAGTCTAAGACATATTGAACAGCGTTTGCTTTACGCTCTGTTTTATGTCGCAATTTAACTTACTTCTGTATAGAATAAGTTGGCACCGATATGAAAATCGATGAATGGACATCAAAAGATGTACACACCTTGGAGGTGGTGATTTTCCTCCCTGCGCTGGACTTGCCTCCAACGTCCTCCCCGAAGCCCAATGCAATGTTTATGCAGAGAGTTCACAAACAGGGGTGTCCACCAGAAATGTGCCTATAGATCCTAAACCTAAACAACAAAAAGAGAAAAATATAATTCATAGGTATGCCTTACGCATCACTTATGATGGAGAGAAAAGAGGCATATGACTATTTATAGTGACATTTTAAAAATTCCATGATATGACAGAACATAAGAATTATGGCTATGAACCCAATAATGAACTGGATACGTTTGATCCTAATATTTGGCAAGGTAATCAACCTACATGTGCAATACGAAGTCAAGAGATAATTTTAAGGGACTATGGAATCTACCATACCCAGGATGATCTTGTGGATTTTGCAACAAAAAATGGTTGGTTTAATCCTGATCCCGAGAACGGAGGTACGGACAAGTATGCTATTGGCAACATATTAGATGCTTGCGGCATTCCAACAACTCGCACCGATAATGCTACTATTTATGACATTATTTCAGAATTGAAAGCTGGACATCGAGTGATTGTAAGTGTTGATGCTGATGAACTGTGGGTAAGGAAAGAACCTAATTTGTTTAAACGAGTAATAGCTCAGGTAACAAATAAGGCTAATGATAAAATTCAAGACTTTCTTGGTATAGAAGGAGCAAACCATGCACTTGTTGTTGCAGGAGTAAATGTTAATCCAGAGGATCCGTCTGACATAAAAGTATCCCTTATAGATTCGGGTACGGGGGATGTTTGTATTGAATATAGTTTTAAGAATTTCCATGATGCTTGGAATGACGGTCACTGTCGAATGATTTCTACCGATGTGCCTGCACCATTTCAATACAATTATCATACACATCAGATAGAACCGTCAAATATTGCTACATCATATGCTCCTTCTATGGCTCAAATGCCAGAAGGATTGACAAATCAATTCTGTCTCACTGATAGTTATTATGATGAATACAAAGGATTTACACCGGAATATGATGATGATATAAATCCGATGGAAACAGGCGTTGTGGCTGAATCAGAGTCGTCAAATCAAGAATTTCATACAGATGATAATACATTTGAAGATAGTATCCTGTCAAACGATGAAACCTTTTCAACCATCGACAATGGTGACGAAAGTGTATTCTCAGGAGAGGATTTAAATACTTCTTATTATGAAAGTGAAGATGATGAGTCTGATGATATGTAATAAATGTTTTGGCTTATGAATGAAGACGCAATAGAAACAGAGAAGCATACTTCTTTATTGAAAGGATGTAGTTCTTTTTTTCTGACAAGTTCTGCCTTATCATGTTTTAATGGTTGGAAAAACCGAAAGAACTTAATAAAAAACGCTGTCGCCAATGAAAAATTCCAAAAAAAATTACAACGGCAGAAAGAAATCTACGAGGACAATAAAGAGGCTGAGGAATGGGCTTTCAGATTTTGGTTAAGAGGGGAACAGCGCAAGTTTGCACAAACAGAAAATATACGTAAACTCGAAAATGATCTTCAAAAAGCGGATTTACAAATGTTTTTCAAAGACTGGCCTCTGCAAATTTCAATAGAAGCCCTTAACGATAAACGTAAGAAGACTACCTCTGAGTTTATCCCTATGAGTATAGTTGTTGGCAAACATTCTAAAGGGAATGTAAAAGACCCTCTGTCTGTTTTGTATGACTCTCTTGTAGATGATATAAAATCTGTTCTTACTACATTAGGCATAAATGAGTCTTGTATATACAGGTTCAAGGAAAACACTAATATATATGGAGGTGCAGCTTTGGCATATATATATTCCATGATGAGTACTTTTCCCGTAGTCGTCATTTTACCATCCATTGATGTACGTCATGGAAAATTTAATATATCCATTGGTATATGGAATCAAGATTCGCTTTTTCCTCTTCAAAAAAGGGTGTTCTCCTTAGACTTTGATTCTTATCGTATCTTTTCTGATAAAGAATATCTCAATTATAAGGTGAATGAAATTAAAATGTATTATATTGCACTTTCTGCTATCATGAACGACTCGTACTCTTTAATAGAGAATGACAGAGGTCTTGCTTTTCCGGCATATGCAATCCAAAAAAACATCTTGTCAACTTATCCTCGAATTGTGGATTTTGCGATAGCGGAATACCAATCATTACTCTTAACTTGTAAATGTGCAACAAGGGACAATACATCTACAAAAGATACTTTTTCAATGCCATATAGCCTATACGAGCAGCGTATAGGAAAAGTCCTTTTAAAAGCTATTGGAACATTAAAATCGTAGAACAATATGGCTATAGGAACAATAATAACAATGGGTGTTCAAATAGGCGTCTCGCTTATCAATCAACATTACAACAAAAAGAATCTTGAAGATATAAAGAAGATTCAGCAGAAAGCAAAATCGGATATCCAAAAGAATATGTTGGAACGAGATTACCAAAAATTTCAAAGGTCTTGTGAATACCAATATAAAATCGAGGAGGAATCACATGCAGAACGGCTAAAAGCAATAGAGAATGAGTTTCTTTCTTCGTTTGACAAAATGGCGCATAACGCTAATCTTGTTTCGCATTATCCGCTAAATATAAGTCCGTATATTATAAGTCGTTCTGTTATACCAATAAATGGGACCCAATTCAAACATTCACGACAGGAGGTGTTTTGTGTGCTTACAAACAGTAATGACAAGGTCTTTAATAAAGAGGTTGTACCTTATGTTGATGATACTTTATGCAATTTGATTGCGTCTTATTGGAATAAAGACAGTCTGCATACCATGTGTTATTTCTCAAATACATGGAACGAATGTCTTTCTTTTTGTGACGAAGATATAGACAATCTGAAATCTACGATAGCAACTCCGACTATTGCTGTCACTCCATATTTTGAAAAGAATGAAGAGGGAGGATATTTACTCATTGTTAAACTAAATATGTGGGGAATAGGCTCTGAAGTATCTTGCCAATTATCCACAGGAATTCAATTCGACACAATTCCGATCAAGTATTCAACACAAGAAATAGATAAAACTGTTGCCAAACTTATCCCCCCAATGATTTGTGCTATCGCACAAGCTATAGATGTTTATTATTGGGAGACTTATCATCTGCCGCCTTTATTGCCTTCTCTTATTTCAGATGGTAAAATATTGCTTGATGACATAACAATGAAAAGAACCTTTAGAGAGGCTTATGTTACTTTGTATAACACACTGGTTCTTGGATGGACAAGCAACGTAGAAAAAACAATTCCTGACACCTCATTGGTCAGTGATGTTGCTTTGGTGAATCAATGCAATAATCCATACGTCAATATTAAGTTTCTTAATGACTTGTCACTCTTCATTGATTCCTCAGAAGAAATAGAGACGCTTATAAGGAATTCGTTTGTTTACTTATACGAAAGTCGTACAGGAGATAAGTATGAATCAACTTCAGCCATAAAACTCAGTCTTTTACAAAAGAGTGATATGGATTTGATTAGATTGTTGATTCGAATAGCTAAACAAACACAGAATCATCTTTTGACAGAAGATTTATTAAGTGTGGTTAAGAACAAAATACAATATTGGTCTAATTAATACATATACAACAATGAAAAACAATGAAAAAATGACTCCAGAAGAGAAAATCAATACTGCTATTGACAACTTTGAAATATTAAAAGATAATATAGACAACTTCTCTATCAGAGAACAGTTAGAAATGGCAAGCTCTATAATAAACAACTTGTCAACAGATGAGAGTGTTTTAATAACGTGTCTTGAAAATCCAAACTTATCTGAAAAAAGAAAACAATTGTTAGATTGTATTCATGAAATGCAAATGAATCTGATACAACAAAACATCAAGAAAGATGAAGATGTGTCATTTTCTGGATTTAGTGTTACAGACTTTGATAAGGCAAAGGTCGCACTTTCTGAAATGGTTGATAAGGAATTAGCTTTGAACATGTTTTCAGAAAAAGATTATCTTGCACTTTATGAAAAGATAAAAGAATGTAAGACACATGTAACTACATTGGAAGGCGTATCTTCTGATTGTAAATATAGCAAATATAAAGTGTTGCTAATGGGTGATTTCCAGTCTGGAAAAACAACTACATTTGATGCTTTCTGTGAAGGTCGTCATATTGGTGCAATAGGAAAAGGTGCAGCGACTTCAGCCGTGCTTATCTCAGCTACTTATGCAGAAGAAGAATCTTTTATAATTCATTGGAAACATAAAGAACAATTTTATGCCATTTTTGAGAGAATCAAACAATACTTACAAGACTTTGATTGGAAATCGTTTAGTTTAGACGATGCTCAATCAAGAAATCTGCTTTACAACGAAATCGAAAATGTTAGACAGAGCAAGAACTGCCCTGATGTGGGAAAAGGTGATTCAAAGTTTCTCATGTTATGTAGCTTTATCTTGAAATATTATGACACAACAAAGTTGCAAGAGAAGAAATCATCACTAAAATCTGTATCTGAAATCTCAGAAATAACAAAGTTTCCAGATAAATCTGAATCTACATGGCAAAAATTTGGTGTTGACAAGTTCACCGTAGATGATGTGATTTTTACTTTTATTGATAAAGTGGATTGTTATGTCCCTTCTAAGGTTTTAAAGAATCTAAATTGCACTATTATTGACAGTCCGGGATTGTTTAATAGTGCGTATGACACAATGGTAACGGAAATGGCTATGAGGGAGGCTAATGCCATAATGTTCATTCTTCCTTACTACAAAGGTATGGGAAAAGACATTTGCCAGTCTCTTTATACCATAAAAGACAATTATCCGGATGTTCATCGTAAATTGTTTATTGTGAACAACTTGAAATTTACTGATGACAATGATTTCTTTGATTCAAATTGTGATCAAATAGAGAGTATGTTTGGTGCAGAAAAGCACGTTTATCCATACGATGGTAAATTAGCCTATTTTACTCAATTGAAAAAGTTATATACCTCCGAGTTGGCATCTCAACGAGACTATGACCATTTAATGACTGTAGAAATAAAAACATTTGGAAAGGCTACAGGAAAGAAAGTCTTTGAAAATTTTGAGGATGCATGGAAGTATCATACTAAGAAGTATGAAATGGAGGGGAATTCTATTGATGAAATTCTTGAAACCAGCGGTTTTGAGAGGATCACTAAAGAACTCAAGCAATTTATTGCACATAATGAATCTTATGCAGTTATCGTTTCTAACGGATTGCTTCCGATGAGGCATGAAATGGTGTCCATAGCAAACAGCTTGTTGAGAAGTTATATAGAACCATACAACACTTCACATGATAGATTAGTTGAGATTTGGGAAAAACGAATAGAAATTGCTACAAAGTTCCAGGAATATGTAAGAACAGAGGCTAAAAAGAAATTGTTTGAAACCAAAGAAAACCTCAGTTCTTTGCTTGACCGTATGGCAGAAGAGGAATATTCGAAACTATTTACATATGATTTTTATACAAGACTTACTGAAGAGATCTCGGGTGTCCTTTATGATAATAAAAAAGATTTAATGGTGACAAAAACAATATTTAAAACAAATAAAGAGGAGTTTAAGAAAAGATTTTCAAGAATTTCTT
>CAKQFF010000025.1 GCA_934230685.1 uncultured Prevotella sp.
GGCAGCAATGCCGACTGGCTCTGCTTCACATCTTCAAGAGCGGAATATTCCTGAAGTTTGGCTTTCTGAAGTTGGATGTTGTTGGCGAGTGCATAGTCGATGCAATCCTTCAGCGACCATTGTCGTGCCATACATTCCGTAGACATTGACAGCAGGAAGAGTCCTGCCAGGCAAGTCATCCCAATCTTTCTCATAATCAAATAGTGTTTTGTTAATGTTTTCTGAATCCTAATTTTTATATACTCTCTCTTTGTCTTTCTCTGGTTATTTGATGCAATAGAATGTAGAAAGGTTTATCGAGAGTTGTATATATTAACAAATGTTTTGTGTTTCTATACATTTGTTTACAAAAAAGCCCCTCCTTGCGTGGGAGGGGTTGTGATATTTTGTTTATTTCAGCTGCTGCAAACGAGCGATATACTTGCCGAGAATATCAAATTCTATATTCACCGTACTGCCTACCTGAATGTTGCAGAAGTTGGTATTGTCGTGTGTGTAAGGTATGATAGCCACTGTGAAAGAGTCCTCAGTAGGATTGCACACCGTGAGCGACACACCGTTAACAGTTACCGAACCCTTGTCTACAGTGAAATATCCGCGCTCTGCCATAGCCTTGTCGAAGGCATATTTGAATGTGTAGTAGGTTGAACCGTCAGCGTCGCGCATATCCACGCATTTGGCAGTTCCGTCAACATGTCCCTGCACGATATGTCCGTCGAGTCGGCCATTCATCAGCATCGAGCGTTCTACATTCACTTTGTCGCCCACCTTAAGGAGTCCGAGGTTAGAGCGGTCGAGAGTCTCCTTCATAGCTGTCACAGTGTAGTTGTTGCCTTCGATAGACACAACAGTAAGGCACACACCATTATGGGTAACGCTTTGGTCGATTTTCAGTTCGCTTGTGAATGAGCATGTGAGGGTGAAGTCCACATTCTCCTTGTCGTTCTTTATGGCAACGACAGTAGCCATTTCTTCTACTATACCGGAAAACATATTTTCAATTGTTGGTTATTAATAAAATGTAATGCTAACATGCGAAGTTAGCATTTTTATCTCAATCGGCAAAACGTTTGCGACATTTGTTTTGCCTGTAACCATAATTTGTTATTTCAAGACTTGTGTGTTGTCATGCGAGAATGCCAAAAAACGAAAAGGTGCAGCTAAACATTAAGTATCGCCGCACCTCGTATATCTTAAAAACAGGTCGCCCAGTGATGTGATGAAACTCCGAGTATACAAGATTTGAGAGCTCTCCGCCTTTGTAATCCACCGGCTTTACAGCTTAGTCCCATTAAGGGGTTTATATGGCCCGCCATTGGCAAAAGAAACTTTCTCGGTTTCGATTTTTTTATTGATGAGTATCCCGATCAAACTGGCACGACCCGTATGCTTTGAGTCGTATTCTCGTTTTGGTAGTGCAAAGTTAATACTTTCATTCCATTCGGCAAAGAGATTGTAATGAAAAAAAAGCATAAAATGTAAACAACCTATCAGATTATTTTATATCTTTGCAAAAGAATTACGAATATGAAATTATTACAACCCTAAAGCAAAACCATAAATATCTATGTCTGGCAGTAATATTATATATAAGGTGTACCGATTCTATCGGGAGGGATTCCGCAGTATGACCATAGGTCGCACGCTGTGGACCGTTATCATTATCAAGCTCATAGTGATATTCGCCATACTCAAGCTGTTCTTCTTTCCCGATGTGCTCGGCAAGAAGGCGGGTGGAGGTGACAAGGCCTCCTATGTGGCTGGTGAGCTGATAAGGCGGTAGACCAATAATATATAATAATGTGTAGAGACTCTCTTTATTTTCGATACAATAACATTAATAAAAAAATAAAAACCAAAGCTTATGAATCATCTATTGACAATCGACCCCACACTCATTGACTGGTCGCGTGCCCAATTTGCGCTTACAGCAATTTATCATTGGCTGTTTGTGCCGCTCACATTGGGCTTGGCAGTAATTATGGGCATTATCGAGACAATTTACTATCGCACCGGAAAACCTTTCTGGCGTGAGGCGTCGCATTTCTGGCAGCGTCTGTTTGGCGTCAACTTCGCTATGGGCGTTGCTACGGGTATTATATTGGAGTTTGAGTTTGGCACCAACTGGAGCAACTATTCTTGGTTTGTTGGCGATATATTTGGTGCTCCTCTTGCCATTGAGGGCATTGTGGCGTTCTTCATGGAGAGCACTTTTGTGGCTGTTATGTTCTTTGGCTGGGACAAGGTGTCGCGAGGGTTCCATCTTGCTTCCACATGGCTCACGGGTATAGGTGCCACTATATCTGCATGGTGGATACTTGTTGCCAACTCATGGATGCAATATCCTGTAGGCTGCGAGTTCAATCCCGACACAGTGCGCAACGAGATGACCAACTTTGCCGAAGTGGCTCTCTCGCCAATGGCTATCGACAAGTTCCTCCACACGGTCATATCATCGTGGATAGTAGGAGCGGTGTTTGTGTGTGCCGTTAGTTGCTGGTATCTGTTGCGTGGCAGGGAGAAGGAGCTTGCGCGTCAGAGTATTAAGGTGGCAAGCATTGTGGGCATTGTGGTATCGTTGCTTGCTATACATACCGGTCATTCATCGGCTGTGAAGGTGGCTGAACTGCAACCTATGAAACTTGCAGCCATGGAAGGTCTTTATGATGGCGGTAATGGTGAGGGACTCACGGTGGTAGCTGCCATCAATCCTTTCTCTCAGCCCGACTATGCCAAGGGTGGTGAGGCTCCGTTGCGCATAGCCTTTCCTAAGGGATTGTCGTTGTTTGCCACACAGTCGTTCGACGGTTATGTGCCAGGTATAAACAACCTGCTCAATGGATATACACGTCCCGACGGCACTCGCGAACTCTCTGCCGAGGAGAAGATGGAGCGTGGACGCAGGGCTATTGCCACACTTGCCGAATACCGCAAGTTGAAGGCAGAGGATGCCAACAACAGTCGTCTGCCTGAGCTTGCAGAGCAGTTGAAGAACGACATGCCTTACTTCGGATATGGCTACATAAAGGATCGTGCTGAGCTTGTGCCGTATATCCCCGTAAACTTTTATGCCTTCCGTGTCATGGTGGGCATAGGCACATTGCTGTTGCTCTTCTTCCTCGTGATAGGACATGTGTCATGGCGACAGGACATAACAGAGCGTGGACGTTGGTTGTGGATGGCTGCCTTGCTGATGCTTCCGCTTGCCTATATAGCGAGCGAGGCAGGATGGATAGTGGCAGAACTTGGACGTCAGCCGTGGGCAATACAGGACATGCTTCCTACTGTGGCAGCTGTGTCCGACCTAAAGTCGGGCAGTGTGGCACTCACGTTCTTCATCTTCCTCGTGCTCTTCACCGTTCTGCTCATAGCCGAGATTAGAATCATGTGCCGTGTAATCAAGAATTACAAGCCACAGATTGAATCAGAGTCAGCCAAATACTAAATATAAACACTAAATAAAAAAGAACAACTATGTCTTATTCATTTCTTCAACAATATTGGTGGTTTGTGGTGTCGCTTCTTGGAGCGTTGCTTGTGTTCCTGATGTTTGTTCAGGGAGCCAACTCTCTTGTGTACAGTTTAGGCAAAACCGAGGAAGGACAACGCAAGGTGATAGAGTCGACAGGACGCAAGTGGGAGATAACATTCACCACACTTGTCACCTTTGGTGGAGCTTTCTTCGCCTCGTTCCCATTGTTCTACAGCACCAGTTTCGGTGGAGCCTACTGGCTGTGGATGATAATCCTCTTCTCTTTTGTGTTGCAGGCCGTGAGCTATGAGTTTCAGCATCGCAAGGGCAACCTGCTTGGCACTCGCACATATCGCTGGTTCCTGGTATTGAACGGTATTGTGGGCCCATTACTCTTGGGTGGTGCCGTGGCCACATTCTTCGACGGCTCCAACTTTATAGTGGAGAAAGCGTCGCTCACAGATATTGGTGCTCCCGTGATAAGCCGTTGGGCTAATGCTTCGGCAGGACTCGACGCTCTGCTCGACCCATGGAATCTTGCGTTAGGCTTTGCTGTGATGTTTCTTGCCCGTATGCTCGGCATCCTTTACATTATGAATAATGTGGACGATGAGGACATCCGCTCGCGCGGTTCGGTTAGGCTTGTAGGATGCACAGTGCCTTTCCTTGTGTTCTTCTTGGCTTTCTTTGTGCGCACATTGGTTAAGGACGGTTATGCAGTAGACCCGACAACGGGAGTGGTGTTTATGCAACCGATGAAGTATCTGCACAACTACCTCAATCTTTGGCCGCTTGCTGTGCTTACTGTTATAGGCGTAGCACTGTTGCTCTATGGCGTGGTGCGCACCATTCTAAGCTCTTCATACATAAAAGGTATATGGCCTGCGGGCATAGGAGTGGTGCTTGTTGTGTTGTCGTTGCTTCTTGTGGCAGGATTGGGCAATACGGCCTACTATCCTTCTAATGCCGACTTGCAGAGTTCGTTGACAATAGCAAACAGTTGCAGCAGCGAGTTCACCCTCCGTACAATGTTCTATGTATCGTTGCTTGTGCCGTTTGTGTTTGGATATATAGCGTATGTGTGGCGAGTGATGGACAAAAAGTAAAAGGTCCTTATTCTTGACTTGCTCCTTCGTTCGGCCTTGACTGAACAATGGAGTAAGTCATATTAAATAAAAGAGTATATTGTTATACTTCACCGTCCAGCCTTGGCTGAATAATGAGGTATAACAATATACTTTTTTGTTGCTTAAGAGTTTTCTGTAAACTCCATTAATAATTTAGCTGTTCATCAGCAATGTCTTGAAGTCGCTGAAGTCCTTCGACATGGCAATGCTCTTCTTCTCGCCCTTCATGAAGGCGGCAAGACGTTCGGGGATGGCAACCTTGGCATTGATGGCCGATTCTACTGTGTCCTTGAACTTGGCAGGATGGGCAGTTTCGCCGAACACTCCCACCTCTCCGTCAAGCAGCAAGTCCTTCAATGCCTGATAGCCGCATGCTCCGTGAGGGTCGAGGATATAATGGTTCTCATCATAGCAGTGGCGCATGGCCTCGCGTATCTGCTCGTCGCTGTAGGTTGCTCCACTCATCAGACTTGATATCTTCTTCCAGTCGCCCTTGAAAAGGTCGTTGATGCGTGCAAAGTTGCTTGGGTCGCCCACGTCCATGGCATTTGCTATGGTCTGAATGCTTGGACGCGGATTGTATTCTCCCGTCTGCAAATACTTGTATACAATGTCATTGGCATTGTTGGCAGCAATGAAACGCTTCACTGGCAAGCCCATCTCTCTGCCGAAGATGGCAGCTGTGATGTTGCCAAAGTTGCCACTCGGCACACAGATAACGTATCCGTTCTCCTTGCCCATGCGTTTCAGTTGGGCGTAGGCATAGAAGTAATAGAAAGCCTGTGGAAGGAAACGTGCCACGTTGATAGAGTTGGCAGATGTGAGTTTCATGTGCTGGTTAAGCTCGTTGTCCATGAAGGCTTGCTTCACCAATGCCTGGCAGTCGTCGAACACTCCGTCTACCTCAATGGCTGTAATGTTCTGTCCAAGTGTTGTGAACTGGCTCTCTTGAATCTTGCTCACCTTTCCCTTAGGATAGAGCACATACACATGTATGCCGTCAACGCCAAGAAAACCGTTGGCAACAGCCGACCCCGTGTCGCCACTTGTGGCTACAAGCACGTTTACGTTCTTTGTGCCCTCCTCGCGTATGAAGTATTGAAGCATACGTGCCATGAAGCGTGCGCCTACATCCTTGAATGCAAGTGTTGGTCCATGGAATAGTTCGAGCGAATAGATATTCTCCTCTACTTCCGTTATAGGGCAGTCGAAAGCCAATGTGTCGTAGACAATGCGCTTGAGGTCTTCGGCTTTTATGTCTTCGCCGAAGAATGCGTCTGCCACTTGATAGGCTATCTCCTGGAACGAGAGTTTGTCGATATTGTCGAAAAACTCCTTTGGCAGTTTCTTTATGCGCTCAGGCATGTAGAGTCCACGGTCGGGAGCGAGTCCTTTTACTACTGCCTCGTGCAGAGAGGCAAGGGGGGCTGTATGGTTGGTGCTGTAATAATTCATAGAATTTAAATGTTAAGTGTTAAATGTTAAACTGCTGGAACGTCTATACCCATAAACATGTCCATAAATTCAGTGAGATGCAGCATGCTATAGCTGCCACTCACGCAACTCACCTCGTTATATGTTTTTACAGAGTCAGGCTCAATGCCAGGATACCAAACGAGGAACGGCACGGGTTCCTTCACATGAGTGCGTATCTCAACAGGCGTTGGATGGTCGGGCATTACAGCTATGCATACCGGCTCATCCCATTTGGACACCTCCTCGAAGATAGGACCCACCATGCGCTTGTCGAGATTCTCGATAGTGCGCAACTTTAATTCAAGGTCGCCGTCATGCCCTGCCTCGTCGCTTGCTTCCACGTGCAGGAACACGAAGTCGTCCTTGCGCAAGGCATCGAGAGCCGCTTGGGTCTTGCCCTCATAGTCGGTATTGGCAAGACCTGTTGCGCCAGGCACAATGATGTTGCTTAGTCCGGCATAGTGTCCTATGCCGCGTATGAGGTCGACAGCAGATATTACATCGCCACGCTTTATCTGTGGATACATCTCCGACAACGTCTTCATCTGCGGACGGTAGCCGCCTCCCCAAGGCCATATGCTGTTGGCTTGGTCCTTGCCTTCGCTGCGTCGGCGAATGTTTAGAGGAGCGTTGTAGAGCACTTCTTGCGACTTGATGATGAGCTCGTTTAGCAATGTGGCTGTCTGCAAAGCCTCATGCTCGTAGCCTTTTTCAGGCTTAACGAGCAGTCCACGCCATTCTTCATTAGGATGGTCGTGGGGTGGGGCGCATGTGATGTGCTTGTTGCCACCTTTTATAATAAGCAGGTGTCGGTATTGTATACCCTTTATGAACTTCACTTGGTCGCTGCCAAGTTTCTCGTTCAAAAGGTCGATGAGCTCCTGGCTCTCGTCTGTCGTGAGATGTCCTCCGTGATGATTCTTGATTTTTTGGTCGGCAAGACAGATGATGTTGCAGCGTAGGGCAAGGTCGTCTGGTTGCATGTCGTAGCCGATAGATGCAGCCTCCAATGGTCCGCGACCCTCGTAAACTTTGTTCATGTCATAGCCAAGAATAGTGGCGTTGGCAACCTCGCTGCCTGGCAGAAATCCGTCGGGCACGGTGAGGAGTCGTCCTGTACGTCCTATTCGGGCAAGATAATCCATGTTAGGTGTGTTGGCATACTCAAGGAGGGTCTTGCCTCCGAGGCGGTCGACGGCATGGTCAGCCATGCCGTCGCCGAGAATTATGATGTGTTTCATGGGCGAAACTTTTTAGATATTAGCTATTGACATGATGTTGGCAAACACTCCTGCAGCCGTAACGCTTGCGCCTGCTCCGTAGCCCTGAATAAGCATAGGATACTCGCGATAGCGTTCGGTAGTGAGCGACACCACATTATTGCTGCCCTCAAGATTGTAGAAAGGATGGCGCATGTCTACCTCTTTCAGTGCCACGCTTGTCTTGCCATGGTCGAATGTAGCCACAAAGCGCCAGCGTTTGCCTTCGGCTTCAAGTTTCTTGCGGCGTGCCTCGAAGTCGGCGTCAAGCTCGGGCAAGTGCTTCCAGAAGTCGTCGATACTGCCTTCGAACAAGTATTCTGGTATGAAGAGATGTTTCTCCACATCGGTCTTCTCCACCTTGTATCCTGCCTCGCGGGCGAGAATTACGAGTTTGCGTATCACGTCCTTTCCCGAAAGGTCGATGCGTGGATCGGGTTCGCTATAGCCTTGCTCCTTGGCTCTGCGCACAGCCTCTGACAGAGGTACGTCAGCAGAAATCTCATTGAAGATGAAGTTGAGAGTGCCACTGAGCACGGCTTCAATCTTGAGAATCACGTCGCCCGAGTTGCGCAAATCGTTGATGGTGCCGATGATAGGCAGTCCTGCTCCCACGTTGGTCTCGTAGCGGAATTTCACGCCACGTGCCAAGGCTGTCTCCTTCAGTCGGATATAGTTGTCGTATGACGATGATGCCGCAATCTTGTTGGCTGCAATCACCGATATGTTATGCTCGAGGAACGACTGGTAGAGCTGAGCCACGTCCTTGCTTGCAGTGCAGTCGACAAACACACTATTGAATATGTTCATCTTTATAATCTCGTCGCGCAGAGTATGGTCATTGCTTTCGGGAGCATTGGCAAGCTCTTCGCGATAGGTGGTAAGGTCGATGCCGTCGCGGTTGAATATTGCCTTCTTAGATGTGGCAATGCCAACGACGTTGAGCTTGAATCGCTTGGTGCGCTTCAGTTCCTCATATTGGTCGTGAATCTGCTCAAGAAGTTGTCCGCCAACAGTTCCCACACCACACACAAAAAGGTTGAGCACCTTGTATTCGGAGAGGAAGAACGAGTCGTGGATTACGTTAAGAGCCTTGCGCAGGTATTTGCTATCAACAACAAATGAGATGTTGGTCTCCGACGCACCTTGTGCACATGCAATGACGCTGATACCGCTACGTCCGAGAGTTCCAAACAGTTTGCCGGCAATGCCAGGAGTGTGCTTCATGTTCTCGCCTACTACTGCTATTGTGGCCAAACCGCTTTCTGCGTGCATTGGGAACATGGCTCCAGTCTCAATCTCTTTGGCAAACTCGCCATTGAGCACTTCTACAGCGGCTGTTGCATCCTGGTCGCGCACACCGATAGACGTAGAGTTCTCGGATGAGGCCTGCGACACCATGAACACGCTTATGCCATTGTCGGCAAGAGCAGTGAAGATGCGTCGGTTGACACCGATAACACCCACCATCGACAGACCAGTGACTGTGATGAGTGTGGTTCCGCTGATGCTTGATATACCCTTGATAGGTTTGGAGTCGTTGTTGATTTTTGCCTTGATGATGGTTCCCTCAGCCTCAGGGTTGAATGTGTTCTTCACTCTGATAGGTATGTTTTTCACACAAACAGGGTATATCGTAGGCGGATAAATAACCTTTGCACCGAAGTTGCAAAGCTCCATAGCCTCGATATAGCTAAGTTCGTTGATGGTGTAGGCTGTCTTGATGACACGTGGGTCGGCAGTCATGAATCCGTCGACATCGGTCCATATCTCAAGTATGTCGGCATCGAGTGCGGCGGCAATGATGGCTGCTGTATAGTCTGAGCCGCCACGTCCAAGATTTGTTATCTCATCGGTGTCGCGGTCCATACTTATAAAACCAGGAACAAGCGAAATACGTGGCAGGTCGCTGAATGCGCGGCGCACCAGACGATTGGTTAGTTCGGAGTCGAGAGTGTTTTTGTGGGCCTTCTGTATGGTCTTGATAAACTCGCGAGAGTCAAACCACTTTGCTCCCTGCACAAGTGTGGCTACGATGTTGGAGCTGAGTCGCTCGCCATAACTTACGATGGCGTCCTGGGTCTTCTTCGAAAGGTCGTGGATAAGGAACACACCGAAGTAGATTGAGCGCAGCTGCTCAAACAAAGAGTCTACTTTCTTAAAAAGGTTCTCGCGCTTGCGAGTGTCGGTGATGATGGTGTCAATCATCTTGTGATGGCGGTCGACCATGGCCTGAAACTCGTCCTTCCATGTCTCGTCGCCCTTCAGTGCAAGCTGCGATGTGGCAAGGAGTTTGTCGGTGATGCCGCCAAGCGCACTCACTACTACAATGATAGGCTGCTTCTCAGCCTCTTTCTCTACAATAGCCTTAAGGCTGAGAATACTCTCTACGGAACCTACCGAGGTTCCGCCAAATTTCAATACTTTCATTTCTTCTTGTTCTTTGGTTAATGCCTCCATACAAAGGAGGCTGTTGTGTTTCGATGCTGAGGCTTGCCGATACAGCGAGACAGGCTTCTGTCCAATCCTCTTTACGAGGGAGGCATGGACACGACTCCTTAATCTACTTATTGTGGCTGTTGCGACAGAGGGGCTGTTCAGCACCGTGTCTTGACATAAAGTTTAATAAAGTGTTGGCAAAATTACGAAAAATATATGTTATGTCAATGAAAAAAGAAGAAAAAATGACATTTGTGTTTGTTTTAATGGGGCATTCCTCGTGTTACGGGCATTGCAGCACCTCTCCGTCGTAAGCCAAACTCAAGCCTTCGGGCATACGTCGCTGGGCTTCGTCGTAGAGTCCGATGTGGTGGCATACGTGGGTGATGTAGGTGTGCTTGGCTCCTATGCGGCGTGCAAACAATGCGGCATCTGCCACAAGTTGGTGTGAGTGGTGTTCCTTCTCGAAGCGCAGGGCGTTTACAACCAATGTCTCCACATCCTCAAGATAAGGCAGTTCCTCGTTGCCAATTGTCTTCATGTCGGTGATGTAGGCAAAGGAACCTATGCGAAAACCGAGTATGGGCATCTTGCCGTGCATCACTTGTATGGGCATGATGTTGATGTCGCCCACGTGCAATGGCACGTGTGGCTCAATCTCATGTAGCTCAAGTCTTGGCACTCCGGGATAAAGATGCTCGCCAAAACAATAGGGCATTATGTTGCGAATGTGTTTGCAAGTCTTTTCGTCGCCATATAGACGTATCGGACCAAATACGGAGAAGGGACGCAAATCGTCAATGCCACCCACATGGTCGTAGTGGATGTGTGTCATGAGTATGGCGTCGAAAGGCTTAAACGGTAATGGCATCAACTGCTGGCGTATGTCGGGACCGCAGTCGATGAGTATGCGTGTTGTGGCTGACTCTACAAGCGCAACACAGCGCAAGCGATGATCGCGTGGGTCTTGGCTACGGCATACCTCGCACTGACAACCAAGCGATGGTACTCCGCCCGATGTGCCAGTGCCTAAAAGTGTAACTTTGAGTGAAGAGTTAAGAGTGAAAAGTGAAGAATCCATATCCATTTATATAATATTGACCTTCTTGATATGAATATACCAATTCCTATCAGATGACATTTACTTCGGGATGTATCTCAATGCCGAACTTAGCCTTTACGTCCTCGATAATACGCTTGTAGAGAGCTACAACCTCGTTGCCCGTAGCTCCGCCACGGTTTACAAGCACAAGAGCCTGCTTGTCGTGCACGCCGGCACGTCCCAACGACTTGCCTTTCCATCCGCATTGTTCAATCATCCATCCTGCTGGAATCTTGATATGGTCGGCGTCGACAACATAGTGGGGCATGTTCTCGTATTGTGATGCAAGGTGCTCGTAGACATCACGACCCACTATGGGATTCATGAAGAAGCTGCCAGCATTGCCGGTCACTTTAGTGTCGGGCAGTTTTGCCTCGCGTATCTCAATGATGGTCTGGCGTAGCTGTTGTGGTGATGGCGTGCCACTGATGCCTTTGGCTTCAAGAGCATGGCGTATGTTGCCATAGTCGAGGTCGGGCGAATAGTTGCGCGAGAAACGATAAACCACATGTGTGACAAGAAACTTGTTCTTCCATTCATGCTTGAAACGGCTCTGGCGGTAGGCGTATTGACATTCGTCGTTGCTGAATGTCACAATGTTGCCAGTGGCTATCTCCACAGCTTCCACACGGATTATCAAGTCCTTTGCCTCGGCACCGTAGGCACCGATGTTCTGCACGGCACTTGCTCCAACCTCGCCAGGAATGAGCGAAAGGTTCTCTGCACCATGCCAACCATTGTTGACGCTCTCGGCTACAACATCGTCCCATACAACGCCTGAGCCATATTCCACATAGATGCTGTCGGCTGCTGATTCGGTGTATTCAACCACTCGGCTGCCGTGTATGGCAGAATGTACAACTATGCCTTCGTAGTCGCGGGTGAGCAAGAGGTTACTGCCCTCACCGATAATGATGAAAGGCAGATCAGTTTGCTTCAGAATGTCGGCCACTTGCTGTGCCTCTTCCACGGTGGCAAACTCAAGAAAGCGGTGGCAACGAGCGTCGATGCCGAATGTGTTGTGAGCCAATAGGCTGTAATCAAGAATATCTTTCATACACTGTTGGTTTATTCAAAGTTTTTTAGGGTGTTGCTGATTCTACATTATGAGCTTCATCAGTTTCCATTCTCTTCCCTTGCGACGGAATGTAAGCTCCGTCTCAAGTCCGTTGGCAATGCCACGGATGACGAAAATCTTCTGGTTGCTCTCCGAATACTTCTGACCATACAATATATTGTATATGGTATGGTTTGGCAATTCAGGAGCAAACGACGGCCATTGCTCCGGTTCGAGAATGCCACTCATTGTAGAGAAATCGTCGTCAGGGTTAGGACCTGTGAAGTCAAGCGGGTCGTTGATGCTACGCACTTGGAAAGCAGTGTCGGCAACGAATCTGCTATAGAACTTCAGGAAAGACGCATTCTTGCTCTTGGCAAGCGATTCGTTGATGATGCGCGTCATCATCCACTGTCCCAACACACGGTTGAACACATATTGGCGCACATGATGCTTGTGGAGGTTGATGCGCTCCACGACCACATGGTCGATTGTTGTGTCTTTCACCACATCCATCTGCTTCATGTTGTCGAATATCAGCGTGTAGAAATCCTGATGCATGAAGAAATGATCCATCTTCCAGCGTTTCTCCTGCACCATTACAGAGTCTTTGCCCGTGTATATCGGCAGTGGAAACTTAATGCGGCTCATTTGAACCTTGCGGTTGGCTGCGAAATTGAAGAAGAAATCATCAAACAACTCATCCGCAGCCTTAGGCATTGGTGTCTCGGCAATAATTTGGTCCATGGCTTCTGTGTCGGCCATAGCTATTGCCGCAGTTGTGTCTACGCTGTCGGTATCGACAGGTGTAGGTTTCTTGTCAGAACAACCTACAGAAGAAAAACTTATCATGCCGACCATGATGGCGAACACGATAAAAACTATTCCTTTTCTCATACTACATTGTAGGACTTTAATTTATATCCCTCAAATTTTCGGCAAAAGTACAACTTTATTTCGATATAGTTCTTTTTTAATTCAAAAAATGTTACCTTTGCATTGTTTTTTAATAGGCTGTGACAATCAGTCGATAGTTAATCAGAAAATAAACATACTAAAAAAATATGATTTTAGAAAAGATAGACAAACTTCTTAACGAAGTGAGCAATCTCCAGGCAAGCAATGCAGAGGAGATTGAGCAGCTTAGACTGAAGTATCTCAGCAAGAAGGGTGAGATTACTGCCCTTATGGCTGACTTCCGCAATGTGGCACCTGACCAGAAAAAGGCTGTCGGAATGAAAATCAACGAGCTTAAGCAGCTTGCTCTTCAGAAAATCAACGAACTGAAAGAGCAGAATGAGGAAGCTGAGGAGTCGGCAGACGACTTCGACCTTACACGCTCGGCTTATCCTATACAGCTGGGCACACGCCATCCGCTCACAATCGTAAAGAACCAAATTATCGACATTTTCCAGCGTATGGGCTTCACCCTTGCTGAAGGACCAGAGATTGACGATGACCTCCATGTGTTCACAAAGCTCAACTTTGCTGCCGACCATCCGGCACGCGATATGCAGGACACCTTCTTCGTGGAGCAAAGTCCTAATGATGTGACCAAGAATATACTTCTGCGCTCGCACACCTCAAACGACCAGAGCCGCATCATGGAGCATCAGCAGCCTCCTATCCGCGTGATATGCCCGGGTAGAGTATACCGCAACGAGGCTATCTCTGCACGTGCTCACTGCTTCTTCCATCAGCTTGAGGGCCTGTATGTAGACAAGAACGTGTCGTTCACCGATCTTAAGCAGGTGCTCCTGACCTTCGCTCGCGAGTTGTTTGGTCCTGACACAAAGATTCGTCTGCGTCCAAGCTACTTCCCATTCACAGAGCCAAGTGCCGAGATGGATATCTCTTGCCATATCTGTGGCGGTAAGGGTTGTGGCTTCTGCAAGCACACTGGTTGGGTGGAAATCCTTGGCTGTGGCATGGTCGATCCTAATGTGCTTGAGGCTTGCGGCATCGACAGTAAGGTTTACACAGGCTATGCCTTCGGTCTTGGTATCGAGCGCATCACCAACTTGAAGTATCGTGTGGCCGACCTCCGTATGTTCTCGGAGAACGACACTCGATTCCTCGACGAGTTTGTTGCAGCAGAATAAATTTAACGTCAATCATACGGATAATTGATTTAACGTCAATTACACGGGTTATATTTAGCGTCAACCATACGTTTAATATCCGTGTAATTGGCGTTAATTTTTTATTAGTGCTATTGACGTTGATTCCTATCCGTATAATAGACGTTAATTTTTTGTCGGTATTAATGGTTGGGTACAGAAAAATGTAGTACCTTTGTAATAATTATATATAATAATGTAAACAAAAATATCTTATGCAGCCAATATTCATTGCAGGTCCTTGTGTCATTGAGTCGCAAGAACTGCTCAACACTGTTGCCGAGGAGCTTGTGCGCATCAACAATAAGCTTGGCACTGATATAATTTTCAAGGCTTCGTTCGACAAGGCCAACCGTACATCAATCAAGTCGTTCCGCGGTCCTGGATTGGGTCGCGGCTTGCAGATGCTTGCAGATGTTAAGTCGAAATATGGCTTGCGTGTGCTCACCGACATACATGAGAGCTTCCAGGCAGGTCCTGTGGGAGAGGTGTGCGACGTTATTCAGATTCCTGCTTTCCTTTGCCGACAGACCGACTTGCTTGTTGCTGCCGCACGCACTGGAAAGACAGTGAATATCAAGAAGGCTCAATTCCTCAGTGGCATTGACATGAAGTATCCGGTGGAGAAGGCTCTTGACGCTGGTGCTAAGGAGGTGTGGCTCACAGAGCGTGGCAATATGTTTGGCTATAACAATCTTGTGGTTGACTTCCGCAATATTCCTGATATGCTTGAGATAACACCACGTGTCATCATGGATTGCACTCACAGTGTGCAGCGCCCCGGTGCTGGTGGAGGCAAGACTTCAGGCGACCGTCGCTTTGTGCCAAATATGGCTCTTGCAGCAAAGGCATTCGGTGCTAACGGTTATTTCTTTGAGGTGCATCCCGACCCCGAACATGCTTTGAGCGACGGACCTAACATGCTGTATCTTGATAAACTCGAACAACTAATAAACAAACTTGTATGAACGAATTAGCAACTGAACGACTAAAGCACGTTAAGGAATATGCCATTCAGTGCATTAAGGACGAGGCGAAAGCCTTGATGGACCTTATACCACAGCTTGATGATAATTTTGATAAGTCGGTTGACTTGATATACAACTGTCACGGTAAGGTGATTGTGACAGGAGTAGGCAAGAGCGGACATATAGGTGCAAAGATAGCAGCAACACTGTCGTCTACAGGCACTCCTTCGTTCTTTATAAACCCGCTTGACGTATTTCATGGCGACCTTGGCGTTATGACCAAGGACGATGTGGTGCTTGCCATAAGCAACTCAGGACAGACCGACGAACTGCTGCGATTCATCCCTATGGTGCTGCACATGCAGATTCCTATCATCGGAATGAGCGGCAATCCCGACTCTTTGCTTGCCAAATACTCCACTGCTCATATAAACATTCGTGTGCAGAAGGAGGCTTGTCCGCTAAATCTTGCGCCTACAAGCAGTACAACAGCAACACTTGCCATGGGAGACGCCTTGGCTGTGGCCCTTATGGAGGTGCGCGATTTCAAGCCACGCGACTTTGCGCAGTTCCATCCTGGCGGTTCGTTGGGCAAGCGATTGCTCACTACTGCAGCTGATGTGATGAAGAGCGACGAAATGCCTGTAATATCCAAGGAGATGCCTTTGGGCGATGCCATCCTGCTTGTAAGCAAAGGCAAAATGGGTATGGGTGTTGCCGTTGAGAACAATAAGGTGATAGGATTGATAACTGATGGCGACCTTCGTAGAGCTATGGAGAAATGGCGTGAGCGTTTCTTCGACCGGCCAGTTAGCGACATCATGACAACCACTCCAAAGATGGTGGCTCCAACAACCAAAATCAGCGAGATACAGAAAATAATGAATAAATACAAGATACACTCTGTGCTCGTAGTAGATGATGAGAAACATTTGCTTGGCATTGTCGACCACTACAGATGTATGGTATAGGATAAATTGTAAAAATAGAACAAGCAGTGTATTGCAAGGTGAAAAAACTGCAATAAACATTAGATAAATGATATTCAGGACAATAATAATAACCATAGTCGCTTGTCTGTCGTTTATGGCAGAAGTATCTGCCCAGACAAGCGACTCGCTTATCGTCGGCCAACTCCAGCGGGAGGGCATACGCTTCTCCCATAACAACAGCGTGACGCTGCTTATGAGTGGACAGGAGAAATTCGACGATATGTTTAAGGCTATTCGACAGGCACGCAGCAGTGTGCATTTGGAATACTTCAACTTCCGCAACGACTCCATTGCATCGTTGTTGTTTGACATTCTTGCTGAGAAGGTTAAGCAGGGGGTTGAGGTGCGTGCTTTGTTTGATGGCTTTGGCAATGACTCCAATAACCGGCCATTGCGCAAGCGTCATCTTAAGGATATTCGCTCCAAAGGGATAGAGATATATGAGTTCGACCCTGTGCGCTTCCCGTGGATCAATCATGTGTTTCATCGTGACCACCGCAAGATTGTTGTCATTGATGGACAGGTTGCTTATACGGGTGGTATGAATGTGGCTGACTATTATATCAATGGCACTCCGCAGGTGGGCGAATGGCGTGATATGCACTGCCGTATAGAAGGTGATGAGGTGAATACGCTTCAGGATATTTTTCTTAGAATATGGAATAAGACGGCCAAGCAAAATGTGCATGGTGCAAAATATTATCGTAACGCTAATGGAGGAAACTATTTCGAGGGGTTGAAACCTGACACATGCCACACTGCTGGAAAGAAGATGGTGGGCATCATAAACCGTGAGCCACGCACGACGAATAAGATTATACGCTCGTTCTACTGCAATGCCATAAATGATGCTAAGGACAGCATAAAACTTGTCAACCCTTATCTTACGCTTACGCATAAGCTCAAGAAAACTATTAAAAAGGCTCTGAAGCGTGGTGTTAAGATAGAAATAATGGTGTCGGCGCATAGTGACATTCCGCTTACGCCCGATTGTGTGTTCTATAATGTACACAAACTGATGAAGCGTGGTGCTGACATTTATATTTATGAGCCGGGATTTCACCATACTAAAATAATAATGGTGGACGGACGCTTCTGCACTGTTGGCAGTGCAAATCTCAATTCGCGCAGTCTTCGTTTCGACTATGAGGAGAATGCTGTGATAATTGACCCTGCTACTACGGCAGAACTGTCGTGTATGTTCGACCGTGACAAGATGCGAAGCTTCAAACTCACTCCTAAGAAGTGGAAGGAGTTCCGATCTCCATGGAAGAGGTTTGTGGGGTGGTTTGCGCATCTATTGGCACCGGTTATATAATATAATAAGGTGTACCAAAACAATTTATTTATAATAAAAAAATATGAGGTCGAGTGATATACCGCTCGACCTCATATTTTTTTTCATTTATAAAGATTATCTGATTTCAGACATATATTCAGCACACATTTCAGCACATCTTTCTCCATCCACTCCTGCCGAGACAATACCGCCTGCATATCCGGCACCTTCGCCACAAGGGAAGAGTCCATGAATTTGTACGTGTTGCAATGTCTCGCGGTCGCGTAGGATGCGTACTGGTGATGAAGTGCGAGTCTCTGTAGCTATCATGACAGCCTCATTGGTGAGGAAACCGCGACTCATCTTGCCGAATTTCTTGAATCCTTCCTGCAAACGATGACTCACTTGCTTGGGTAGCCAGAAATGTAATGGCGAGGAAATGAGGCCTGGGGCATAGCTGCTCTTAGGCAAGTCGTAAGACAGTTTGCCTCTTACAAAGTCATCCATACGTTGTGCTGGGGCTGTCTGTTTCATATTGCCCTGCTGCCAGCAAGAGCGTTCAAGCTGTTCCTGGAAGTGCATCATGCGCAATGGATCGTTTTCATTTCTATCCACATCCTCGGGACGTGTTTCTACTACCATGCCTGAGTTGGACCATTGTGTGCCACGATTGCTCGGACTCATACCATTCACCACAAGCTGTTCCTTATCGGTGGCTGCTGGTATAACAAAGCCTCCTGGACACATACAGAAAGAATATACTCCACGACCGTCTATCTGTGTGACGAAACTATATTCGGCAGCAGGCAAGTATTTGCCACGACCTTGCTTGGAGTGGTATTGTATCTGGTCAATCAGTTGAGACGGATGCTCCAAGCGCACGCCTACAGCAATGCCTTTGGCTTCAATCTCAATCTTCGCTTCGGCAAGATAGCGGTAGACATCGCGTGCAGAATGACCAGTGGCGAGAATCACGGGGCCGTGATAGGTTTCTTCTCTGCCGTTGACAAGGTTGATGGCTTCTACGCCAACAATAGTGTCGTTGTTGATAATAAGGCGTGTCATCTTGGTTTGGAAGTGAACCTCGCCGCCACATCTTATTATTGTCTCA
>CAKQFF010000026.1 GCA_934230685.1 uncultured Prevotella sp.
GTGTACAAGCTCCTTGCCCCACTTGAATCCGAGACGGTCGAGAAGGATTGAGAGCACCTGGAAGTGGTAGTTCTGCTCGTTGCCCACTACGTAGATCATCTTGTCGATGGGGAAGTCGTTGAAGCGCATCTCGGCTGTGCCGATGTCCTGGGTCATGTAAACGCTGGTGCCGTCGGAACGGAGCAGGAGCTTCTGGTCGAGGCCCTCGCCGGTGAGGTCGGCCCAAACAGAGTTGTCGTCCTTGCGGAAGAAGAGGCCCTTGGCAAGACCTTCCTCCACCTTCTTCTTGCCTACGAGATAGGTGTTCGACTCATAGTAGATCTTGTCGAAGCCTACGCCGAGAGCCTTGTAGGTCTCGTCGAATCCGGCATATACCCAGTCGTTCATCTTTTTCCAGAGAGCGCGCACCTCGGGGTCGTTCTGCTCCCACTTCACGAGCATCTCGTGAGCCTCCTTGATGAGCGGCGACTCCTCCTTGGCCTTCTTCTCAGCCGACTCCTCGTCCATGCCCTCTGCCATGTACTTGGCCTTAAGCTCCTTCACCTCCTCGCGGTAGTGCTTGTCGAAGGCCACGTAGTAGTCGCCGATGAGATGGTCGCCCTTCTTGCCGCTGGTCTCCGGAGTCTCGCCGTTGCCATACTTCAGCCATGCGAGCATCGACTTGCAGATGTGGATGCCTCGGTCGTTGACGATGTTGGTCTTAACCACCTTGTTGCCGTTGGCCTCCATTATCTGGGCGAGCGACCAACCGAGCAGGTTGTTGCGCACGTGTCCGAGGTGGAGCGGCTTGTTGGTGTTGGGCGATGAGTACTCAATCATTACGAGTGGCGAGTTCTCTGTAACGGGCTTCTCGCCGAACTTCTCGTTCTGGTTCATCTCGTTGAGCAGCGAGAGCCAAGCCTTCTTGTCGATAACGAGGTTAAGGAATCCCTTCACCACGTTGAAGTCGGCGATAGCCTCGCAGTTCTCCTTGATGTATGCGCCAAGGTCCTGGGCTGTGTCCTCGGGCTTCTTGTGAGAGATCTTGAGGAATGGGAACACTACGAGAGTGAGGTTGCCCTCAAACCCACTTCTTGTCTTCTGAAGCTGCACCAAGTTCTCGGGCACTTCCTGACCGTAAAGTTCTTTCACCGCTGCCTGGGCAGAAGTGATGATTTGCTGTTCTATTGTCATGTTTATACTGTATTTATTCTGTTTTTATATGATGTTGGAAATCAAGATGCAAAGTTACGCTTTTTTCTTGAAAATGAACCTCTCGCACTCGTCCAATATCTTCACCCGCGCCACTTTCATCACTATATAATATAATGCCGCGGCTATGGCGAAGCGCGACAGGAGCAGCAGCCAGAGGCTTTGCAAGGGCATTGTCACGACGTAGGCCACGGCCATTACGCCAGCTGCGGCAAGGGCAAAAGGCACTACATCGCGGAAGAACATCCAGTAGCCGTAGCCCGAGAGACGACGCACGAAGAAGAGCCACACGAGCAGCCACAACGTGTTGAGCAGCATGTAGCCCACCACCATTGCGCGGATGCCAAAGGGCCAGATGCACAGCATTGTGGCTATGAGGGCCACGCCCAAGGAGAAGGTGCACCAGAAGAAGGTGCCCGACTTGCCCTTGGATATTATCATATTGGAGAAGAGCGTGGAAATGGGCATCGTCGCGCCCGACACGCAGAGTATCTGGATGAACTCTGCCGACGTGAGCCATTTCTCGCCGATTGCCAGCACGATGAACTCCTTTGCCACGAGGCCGAAGCCGAAGAGCAGGGGGAACGTTATGAACGACGTGAAGCGCATCATCTTGCGAAACACGTCAAGCTGACGTCCACGCTCGTCGTTAAGGCTCACAAGCACGGGCTGAGCCACCTGCGACACCATGCTCTGCACCAACGAGAAGCACTTGAAGTTCCATTGGTAGGCCTGGTTGTAGTTGCCCGTGTCGCGCGGCGAGAAATAGTGGCCGAGCAGGATGTTGAGCACATTGTTGTTGACGCTCGTCATGATGGTTGTGGCGAGTATCTTGCACGAGAATCTGAACATGCGCCTTACGGGGGCGAAGGTGATGCCGCGGATGGTGGGTCGCCAGGGCGAGAAATACCATTGGAAGAAGGTGTTGATGCCCACGTAAACCAGTCCCTGCGTGGCAAGCGACCAATAGGCGAAGCCACAAAAGGCCATGACCACGCCCACTATGCTCGAAGCCACCACGGCTATGCCGCCTGCCTCTGCCTGCTGCTTTGCCTTGAGATGCTTGAAGAGATAGGCCGACTGTGCCGTGCCGAGCGACGCTATGATGATGCTCAGGAAGGCGTAGCGGCAGAGCGGCACGACGCGTGGCGTGTGGTAGTAGTCGCCTATGAGGGGTGCCGCGAAGAAGAGGATGGTGTAGAGCGACACGGCCATGATTATGTTAAACCAGAACACGGAGTTGTAGTCCTCGGACGTGGGCTCCTTGAGGTTGGTGAGGGCTGTGCGGAAGCCGCTGTCCTGCAACGCTGTCGCTATCAACGAAAAGATGCTTATCATCGCCATCATGCCGTAGTCGGAGGGCGCGAGCAGTCGTCCGAGCACTATGCCGAAGGCAAGGCCCACCACCTGCTGCATGCCGCTGTTGAGTCCGCCCCACAGAAGTCCCTTGGCGGTTTTGTCTTTAAGAGATTCCATATTGTTTTTGTCAAAACTCCTTCAGAAAGGATTTTATTGCAATTTGTAGACTTATACTATCACAAGCTTTGTCAGCGACTCCTCGGCAAACGTCTCCTGCGCCACACGCTGCAAGTCCTCAGCCGTGAGCGCGTCGATATGGTCGCATAGAGCCGTGACATCCTTCTTCCATCCGTAGTGCAGGAATCCCTTGGCAAAGTCGAGCGCAAACGACTCGCGCGAGTCGCACGCAATGCCTATCTGTCCGCGTATCTGCTTCTTGGCGGCATGAAGCTGAGCCTCGCTGAGAGGCTTCTCCATCACCTTGTCAAGCTCATGGCGGATAAGACGCAAGCACTTGTCAACGTTCTTCGGGTCGCAACCGAAATATACTGCCCACAGACCCGTGTCGCTGTAGCTCTGCATCATGCTCTCCACGGTGTAGACAAGAGCATGGCGCTCGCGGAGCGAGATGTTCAGTCGGGCGTTCATGCCCGGTCCGCCAAGAATGTTGTTAAGGAGATAAAGGGCTATGCGCCGGTTGTCGTGAACGTCGTAGGCACGGTTGCCAAGCATCACGTGGGCAAGGTGGGTGTCCATGTGGTGGTTGATGTGCTGGGCTACGTATGGGGGTAATGCCATAGCTGATTTTTCCTTGTTAACGTCAATGGCAGGGCTTTCTGCTGATGATTGCTGTTGCGAGCTATCCGCAGCCACGGCGTTGGCACGCTCAAGCAATCGCACCAACTTGCCGAAGTCCACATCGCCATAGGCGAAGAACACGCTGTTGTCGGGACGGTAGTATCTGCGGGTGAAACGCAGGGCATCCTCGGTTGTGTAGGTGCGCAGCTGCTCGGCTGTGCCGAGGATGTTGTGGCCGAGAGGATGACCATTGTATATGGCATTCTCGAAGAGGTCGTAGACGAGTTCGGCGGGCGAGTCGTTGTAGCTCTCTATCTCGTCGACTATCACCTCCACCTCCTTGTCTATCTCGGCTTGCGGATAGGTGGAGTGGAACACGATGTCGGTGAGCAGGTCGACGGCACGGTCGATATTGTCCTTCAGTACGGCTGCATGATAAACGGTCTCCTCCTTGTTGGTGAAGGCGTTGAGGTCGCCGCCCACGCTCTCAAGATAACAGAGTATCTTCATCGATGTGCGGTGCTCTGTGCCCTTGAATGTCATGTGCTCGCAGAAGTGGGCCATGCCCTCCTCCCTACCCTTCTGCTCGTCGCGGGTTCCCGCAGCCACGGCATAGCCGCAATACACCACGGGCGAAGACGAAGGCAAATGAATAATGCGCAGTCCGTTGGACAGCGTATGTGTGTTGTAATTCATATCTTTTGCTTTGTATTTTTTCTTTCAGAGTGCAAAGTTACACTTTTTAGTTATGTATATCATTCATTATGCTCCACTTATCATTCATTAACACCACAACTTGCGTGTTATGTCGCCAAAATTACGTAATTTTGTGGTCGCAATCGTATTTTACACCAATCGCAACAATATAACCGAATATAAATTTTAACAACATAACTATATGAAACATCTGTTACTTACCTTGGCTGTAGCCGGCATGTCGCCGTGCCTTATCTATGCAGCCGAGACAACGGACAAGGCTGTACAGCCTACGTTCACCGAATGGCACGACTTGTCGGTGAACAGCGTCAACCGTTTCCCCGGACACACTTCGTTCTTCGCCTACGAAAACCGCAACGCTGCGCTCAAGGGCGACCGCACCCAATCGGGAAACTATCTTTCTATCGAGGGCGACTGGAAATTCAACTGGGTGGCTAATGCCGACCAGCGCCCCACGGATTTCTTCAAGACCGACTACAACGACTCTTCATGGAAGACCATGCCCGTGCCGGGCATATGGGAGCTCAACGGCTTTGGCGACCCTGAATACGTGAACATCGGATTCGCTTGGCGCGGACACTTCAAGGACAATCCGCCTGAGGTGCCTACTAAGGACAACCACGTGGGCTCATACCGCCGCACTATACACATTCCCGAATCATGGGACGGCCGCCAGGTGATTGCTCACTTCGGTTCGGTGACTTCCAACATGTACCTCTGGGTGAACGGACATTTCGCAGGCTATGCCGAGGACTCTAAGTCGGCTGCCGAGTTCGACATCACTCCATATCTCAAGAAAGGCGACAACCTCATTGCCTTCCAGACGTTCCGCTGGTGCGACGGTTCCTACTCTGAGGACCAGGACTTCTGGCGCCTCTCGGGCGTAGCCCGCAACTGCTTCCTCTACTCTCGCTCTAAGTTGGCTCATGTTGATGACGTCCGCGTGACTCCCGACCTCGACGCTGAGTACAAGAACGGCTCGCTTGCCGTGAACATCAAGGGCAAGGGCAACGCCAAGTTCATCATCGACCTTCTCGCTCCAAACGGAGACATCGTGAGCCGCAAGGTGCTCAACACCACTAAGGTGAAGAAGAAAGAGGGCAAGAATGTGGCTGAAATCAACGCTACTGTGAAGTTCGACGTGGAGAACCCGCTGAAGTGGACTGCCGAGACTCCTAACCTCTACAAGGTGGTTGTCACCGTGCAGCAGAACGACAAGGACGTGGAGGCTGTGCCCGTGCGCACCGGTTTCCGCAAAATTGAGATCAAGAACGCTCAGCTGCTCGTCAACGGACAGCCTATATACATCAAGGGTGCCAACCGCCATGAGATTGACCCCGACGGTGGCTACGTTGTTTCACGTGAAAGAATGATTGAGGACATCAAACTGATGAAGCAATTCAACGTGAATGCTGTGCGCACCTGCCATTATCCAGATGACCCAGAATTTTACGACCTCTGCGACGAGTACGGACTCTACGTTTGCGCCGAGGCTAACCAGGAGAGCCACGGATTCTACTACGACAAGGATGCTGTCACAACAACCGAGTTGTTTGCCAAGCCTATCCTTGAGCGCAACCAGCACAACGTGCAGAACCAGTTCAACCACCCATCGGTGATATACTGGTCGTTAGGCAACGAGACAGCCGACTCTAAGAACTTCACCGCTGCCAAGGAATGGATAAACAAGTACGACCCATCGCGTCCGGTACATTGGGAGCGTGCCATTGAGGGCGACAATACGGATATCTTTGCCGTGATGTACAACACTCCTGAGGGTGTGGAACAATACTGCAAGGATTCATCTAAGAAGAAGCCGCTTATCATGTGTGAGTATGCTCACGCTATGGGCAACTCTGGCGGCTCTATGCACGAATACTGGGACCTCGTGCGCAAGTATCCTACCAATCAGGGCGGATTCATCTGGGACTTCGTCGACCAGGGCTTGCGTGGCAAGGACGAGAAGGGCAACACCATATTCAAGTATGGTGGCGACTACAACTCTTACGACCCGTCGGACAACAACTTCTGCTGCAATGGTTTCATATATGCCGACCGCACTCCTACTCCTCAGGCTTACGAGATAGGCTACTGGTATCAGAACTACTGGGTGGAGCCAGAGAACCTTCAGAATGGATGGATTATCGTGAAGAACGAGAACTTCTTCCGCAATGCCGACAACGTGTCGCTATCATGGGCTATCGTGGCTGACGGCATTGAATACCAGAACGGCACCATAGCCGACATCTCGATGCTCGCCCCACAGCAGAAAATGAGAGTAGTGCTGCCTTACAAGCTCGACCAATACAAGAACCAGAAGGACGTGATGCTCAACATCGAGTTCCGACTCAAGAAGGACGAGACTATGCTCAAGGCTGGCGACATCGTGGCTCACCAGCAGTTGCCTATCCGCGAGTTCACAGGCTCTGACCTTGCCGTCAACCCAACTGCCACAAAGGCCGTGAAGCTGACCGACAAGAAGAAGGAACCGCAGCTTACACTCGCTTCACAGAACTTCACATTGCAGTTCGACCGCGCTACTGGATTCATCTCTAAGTATGAGGTTGGAGGCAAGTCGTTGCTTGGCGAGGGTGGTTCGCTGAAGCCTAACTTCTGGCGTGCTGTTACCGACAACGATATGGGTGCCGGAGTGCAGAAGACATTCGCTGCTTGGCGAACTCCTGAGCTTAATCTCCGCTCTATCGCTGCCGACAAGAAGACTAAGACAGTTACTGCCGAATACGACATGCCTACTGTACAATCTACTCTCACGCTCACATATCAGGTGGACGAGAATGGTGTGCTCAACGTGACCCAGTCGCTTAAGACTACTCCTGGAGCTAAGGTTTCGGAAATGCTGCGCTTCGGTATGATTATGAACCTGCCTTACAACATGGACCAGGCCCAGTGGAACGGACGCGGACCGGTGGAGAACTATTCCGACCGCAAGCTGTCGCAGAACGTTGGCATCTATAAGTCAACTGCCGACAAGCTCTTCTTCCCGTACGTTCGTCCGCAGGAGACTGGCACTATGAGCGACCTGCGCTGGTGGCAGGAGACCGACCAAAACGGTTTCGGATTCAGTATCGAGAGCGACAAACTCTTCTCGGCGTCAGCTCTTCACTACGACCTGCTCGCGCTCGACGAGGGTGAGGAGAAGCATCAGCGCCACTCACAGTCGGTTGAGAAGTCGAAATACACCAATATGTTCATCGACCTTGTGCAGGAAGGTGTAGGCGGCGTGAACAGCTGGGATGCCGACGGACGTGCCCGCAAGGGTCACCGTGTAGAATACAAGGACTATACATTCAAGTTCCGCATCTCGCCTAAGACTAAGTAATGATTTTTTTCGCATAAGAAGAAAGATATGTGAATAATTAAAAACGGCAATCGCACGATGGTTTTCATTCGTGTGATTGCCGTTTTCTTATACGGTTGCAAAGGTATGAATAGCTTACTATATTGAGAAGTTCCTACATACGTGTGTACGAATGGCTGTTAGCGGAAAATCTAATACTCACAATGTGAAAATCTTTCAGCAAAGTTCTTTGCATTCAAGTATTTTATGTAAGTTTGCAAAATAAAGTTATAACTCAACATTTAGCGATATGAATTCATTAAGAGATAAGTGTATACGGTTCGACTGGGCTATAAAACGACTGTTGCGACAGAAGGCCAACTTCGACGTGCTTGAGGGGTTCCTCACCGTCTTCCTAAACGAGAAGGTGGAGATTATGGAGATTCTTGAGAGCGAAGGCAACCAACTCTCTGCCGACGACAAGTTCAACCGCGTGGACATAAAGGCAAAAAACTCCAAGGGAGAGATTATCATCGTAGAGGTGCAAAATACAAGCGAGCTTTACTATCTCGAACGCATTTTATATGGTGTGGCTAAAGCCATAACCGAGCATATAAAGCTCGGAAACACATATCAGGAGGTGAAGAAAGTTTACTCCATCAGCATTCTCTATTTCGACCTCGGACGAGGATCCGACTATCTGTATATCGGACAAAACCATTTCATTGGTGTTCACACCAAGGACCAACTTGTTATAAGCTCAAAGGAAGAGGGTGCAATCATACAAAAATATCCATCAGAGGTTTTCCCTACTTATTATCTTGTGCGTGTCAACAATTTCAACGAGGTGGCTAAGTCGCCACTTGAAGAATGGATGAGATATCTTAAGGAGGGAATCATCAACGAGAAAACTACAGCTCCAGGATTGCGCGAAGCACGCGAGAAACTGCAATACTACTCCATGAGCGATGCTGAACGATACGCATACGATGAGCATGTAAACGCTGTGATGATACAAAACGATGTGCTTGGAAATGCACGTGCCGAAGGACGTGCCGAAGGACGTGCAGAAGGACGTGCAGAGGGACGTAAAGAAGGCGAACATACCAAGGCTATGGATATTGCAAAAAAACTTAAGAGCATTGGTCTGCCCATTGAACAGATAACAAGCGCAACGGGATTGACTGAAGAGGAAATTATTGCTCTCTAAAAAAGTCGAAAAAATAGAGGGGCATCTCACCAAAGCCACCTACGAATAGGTCTGTGTCTTTTGGCGAGATGCCCCTCTTTATATATTATTGCCCTCCTTTAGTTTATTAGAGCAACAGTTTTTATTTCATCACTTTCTTGCCGTTGATAATAAAGAGACCCTTTGTGGCTTTGTCTACTTTCTGTCCGCTAAGATTGAATATAGCATCCGACTTCTTTGTAGCGCCAGTAATGGTCTGGATGGCAGTAGGAGTGCCTTCAACGATTGAGAAGCTGAACAAGTGGGCGATAGTGCTATTGTCAGCGTCTACTGTCTTGCCGACAAAAGCAAGATGATATACACCCGACTCCTCTACTGTGATGGCTGTCTCCTCGGTGTTGTCCACGCTATAGTTATCGGTGAACGGCGATAGCTTCTTCACGGTGCTGTAAGTAGCGGCATCTGTGCGCGATGTGCCAATGGCAAGCGAGACATCCAAAGCTCCCTTAGTGTTGTTGAATGCTGCGAGTGTGCTAACAGTATATGTCTTGCCTGCCTCGAGCTGGAATGCTGGTGACACATAATAGTCTTCACCTGAGTTTCCACTCTTAAGCTTCACATCGGCAAAGAAAGTGCCAGTAGCCTTGTCGTAGAAACCATATTCCGGCTCATAAGCCCATGATGTGCCGCCAGTTGTCTGCTCGGTGATGACAGACCATCCTTCGGTTGCTGCCTTGAAGTCGGCTGAGTATGGCAAAGCTACAGCCTCTTCTGTATCAGAACTTCCACCTGCTTTCTCTGCAATAGAGAAAGAGAAGGCATGAGCACGTGCCGAAGCTCCGCTTTTATCGCCCTTGGCAAGGATAGCAAGATAGTAATCACCGTCAGCATCTACCGTAACTGTGGAAGTCTTCACAGCCTCAGCATTGTAGCCCTTATCCTCGGGAGTAAGAGTTGCCACAGTCTTGAATTTAGAGGCATCGGTATTCGAGGTTCCTATCTCAAGTGTCAGCTCCATGTCCAATCCGCTGAGCAAAGCTGTGAGAGTCTTCACCTCGTATGTCTTTCCTGCCTTAAGTGTGATGGCTGGCGAAATAAGATAATCGTTGTATGCAGAATTATAATCCTTTGCTGTTACGATATCGCTGATAGAACCATCATCGGTATAGCATGAGCCTGGTCCCCATGTCTTGCCTGTCTTCTCACTTGCGTCAAGGATTGTCCAGTCGGTATCGATGAAATCGGTTGCCGACTTTACTGTTGAGAAGTCGATACTGTATGGTACTGCTACCTGTGCCGAAGCCATTGTTGCCATTGCCGAGAGCATCATGGCTCCAAACAATTTGTGTATTCTTCCTATCATAATAATGTGTTTAAAAAAAATATTGATTAATCTGTTTTCCTAAAATGCTTACTAATACAACTGTTTACCTTTTACTTGTTCACGACAACTTTCTTCATCTTCACACTACCATCCGAGTAGGTAGTTGCCTTGATATAGATACCCGACTGCAACTTGTTTACAGCACGTCCACCAAGATCATAGTAGCGAGCTGTTTCCACAGTCTTGTCGCTTATAGTCTTATCCACACCCGATGTGCCATCATCCCATATGGCAGGCTCAGAATAATGTGACACGCCATCGCTGTCAACATAAAACTCTGTCAAGGCAACCTTCTTGAAATCTGTAAGGTAGAAATAAATCACACGGCGTCCCTTGTAGGTCTGGAAGTCTTCGTTGTCGACAAATCCGTAAGGCACATCTGTCATTTCCTCATCGATATTAACATACTCATCGGGATAGAACACATATTCCTCGTCGTCGAAACTCAGATTGTAATATACGCGACGTGTGTCGAGGAACTCGCCCTTGGCTGTGGCATTTGAAAGAACTGCCTCAATATAGCTATAGCCGTATGTCTCATAGTAATCCTCCACACTGTAGATAGTAGGCTTTGCTGGAGCTGCCTTCACTTCTACAAAAGGAGTGAGCTCAGGGTTCTTGAATCCCTTGAGAGTATTCACCTTGGTATTGCCGCCATTTACACTAAGATAACTGTTTTCGCCTAAAAAATGGTCGTTGGTTGCATCATAGTCGAACACAAAGTCGTTCTTGAAATAGGTGCTGTCCTCATAGGCATTACCATATGTTGGCACTCTCTTCCAACCCATTGACTTGAAGTAGTTGAAATAGCGTGCGGCAGCATACTTGTCGGCTGTTGAGAGACCCATGTACTGTCCGCTCTTGATTGTAAGCTTGTTGTCGGCAAGCGTTCCCTTAGCATAAACCTGGTCGTCATGACCTGTCAGATCGCTTAAGTAATAATCGTTGCCGTCGTTGTAGAGCTTAACAAGCTGTCGCTTTATCATCAGAGTGTCAGTACCATCCTCATATGTGCCGTAAGTCATCACATAGTCCTTAGCGGATGCCGATTCTGGCAAAGTGACAGCAACATCTGTTTGAGGTGAGAGTATCTTGCGGTATTCGCCGAATCCTGTCCACTCACCATCAGAATAGAACAGACCAAGACCTGAATATCCATTGTCGTTCTGCATAATAATTGAGTCGTTGCGCACAACCATCTTGAGTGTAGGATTGTCAAGGTCTATAGCCCAGAAGTTCTGACCATAATCCTCTACATATCCATATTTCATCTTGCACGCATAGCAGACATTCTCCTCGTAGGTGGATGTGGCTGCCTCATAATATATTGGCTGAGCCTCAACTGAGATAGTGTCGCCTTCCACCGAACCTTTAAGCCATGAGTTGGTGGCAAACTGGCTGAAAGGATTCTTTATGTAGAAGTAGCCATCATCGCCATACACCACATCTACCGCACGTCCCATGTCGGTAGCGGGAAGTATATAATTGAATATGGAATAATAGCCGCCAAGATTTCCCACAAGAGTCTTCAACTCACCTGCAGGCTGTTCGGTTACTAAGTCAAAAGGAGCTGACTTCATTACTGACTTTCGTTTAGGCTCGCCCTTCTTCTGACGCACTAACGTAGGCTTCTGTGTAGCTGCGGCATCCAATGAATGTGTTTTCAAGAATTCCTGTAACTGCGCTTCGACAACAATAGTTTTCTGTGCAAATGATGTTGCTGCAACAAATGTCGAGACAACTGCTAAGATTAAGTATCTCTTCTTCATTTCTTTTTGTTATTTGTTCAACCTTATTAGCTATTTTTTGCAAAGGTATACATATTTATTTATCCAAACAATAAAATCACAAGAAATTTTATCATTTAGTAATATTTTCCTGTGTTTTACTTTCTTTTTTACATACTTACATATATTTATTTGTCTATTTAATATGTTTGGTTTATCTTTGCAAACAAAAAGTATAAACCGTATAGAATATGAAAAAGAAATTATTATCACTCTCTATAGCCTTGATGCTTGGCATGGATGTAGCAATGGCTGTACCTGCCCGTCCTGGAAAGATACGCATACAGCAACCTAACGGAACATACCTGACTATTGAGCTTCGCGGAGACGAATACTCACATACTGCTTACACCGAGGATGGCTATCCGCTGGCTTTAGACAGCCAAGGAAAACAATATGAGTATGCTTCGGTATGCGACGGTAAGCTGGTTGCCTCTGGCATTATGGCTACCGATATAGACTGTCGTACTGAAGCAGCTAACAAGTATCTTAAGAATTTCGACAAGAATAGCCTTATAATATATAATAAGGTGCAACATGACCAAGCCGAGACAATACGGGCGAAACAAAAAGCCAAGGCTGTGGAGAAGCGCAGCTTAGGCGACACCCGTCTGCGCATCTCAAATGTGCCAACAACAGGAAGCCCAAAGGCTCTCGTTGTGCTTGTTGAATTTCTCGACACAAAGTTCTCAGAATATGTTGGCAACGCAAAGTCTTTTTATACCGACTTACTCAACAAACCCAACTATAGTAATGAATATGGTGCGTCGGGTAGTGCCTTCGACTTCTATAAGGCAAGCTCCAACGGACTTTACACACCTGAGTTTGATGTGTATGGTCCGGTGACTGTGAGCCAGCAGGAATCATTCTATGCCGGAACATCAGGCCAGGCAAATGTAGCGCTTATGGTGTATGAAGTGGTAAAGAAAATCGACAAGGAAGTGGATTTCTCTCAATACGATACTGATGGCGACGGCGAAGTGGACAACATGTACATATTCTATGCAGGCAAGGGACAGGCAGATACAGGCACATCAGGACTTATATGGCCTCATAACGCATGGGTGAGTCTGTCGGGCTACAATATCGAGAAAGACGGAGTCGTCATCGACCGCTATGCTTGCAGTTCGGAGCTTAACGGAAAGAAAGGCACACCATTGGGAGTTGGCACCTTTGTGCATGAGTTCGGACATGTATTGGGCATTCCCGACCTCTACGACACCGAGGCTCAGTTTACATCTGGCTATACCGTAGGCAAATGGGACACTATGTGCAACGGAAGCTACAACAACGAGCAGAACACTCCACCACTCTACTCTTCCTACGAGCGATATGCCTTAGGATGGATTAAACCTACTGTGCTCGACCCCTCGGAAACGAAGAAGGAGACACTCAATCCTCTTGCCGATGAGAACAAGGCTTTTCTTGTACCAGTACCTAATAAAGACTCTGAATACTTTCTTCTTGAAAACCGACAACAGAAAGGATGGGACGAGTATCTGCCGGGGCACGGTCTGATTGTGTGGCACATCGACGAGAACAAGGATGCGTGGATGAAGAATGCCGTGAATAATGCTCTCAGCAATCCCGCAGGGCACAAGTGCATTGACATTGTAAAAGCCGACGGGATGGCTACACGCGACACAGAGGACGGCGACGCTTTTCCTGGAACGGGAAACATTACTCATGGTTCTTTCCAATCATGGGCCAACAAGAAGATATTCAACATTACGGATATTTCTGAAGATGGCGACATTCTTGCATTCACAATTGGAGACGGTTCTACCGGCATTTCATCTATATCCGTTAATGACTTAAAAGAAGGTCCTGTATACAGTCTCGACGGCACACGCATTGCCGACAATGCCAAGAATCTGCCTAAGGGTATTTATATAAATGGAGGAAAGAAAATTGTGGTACGTTGAAAGTGTATAGATTATGAAATAAAAAGAGGCGTCTCGCCAACAATACAACCCACATGATTGTATAGTTGAGGAGACGCCTCTTTAATATCTCTGAATTATTTACTTTTACTTCTGAATCATTTATCGCTTATTCGCCCATCACCTTCTTAGGCGAATCCCTTAGCGAACACCTGACAAAGAAGACAGGCAAGGAGTGTGACTGATCCTACAATCCAATTGTTCATACTGCCGAAATCGGCTGCACCAGTGTGCCCGTTGCGGAAAAAGAACCATTTGGTTGGTAGTATAAGAACGAAAGTGTAACTTTGCCATAGTTAAATTTTTTCTATGGTCTAAAGTTACAAAAACTTTTAGACATAGCAAAGCCCTGGCTTGTGAAAGTCAGGGCTTTGTGATTTTTTAAGAATAAGAGAGTTTTGACACACCCTCCTCTAAAACTAAAAAAAACGCACGTTTTAGCGACATACTATTTTCATTGTCTTGTTTCCCTTCTTTACGATGTTTATTCCTTTCTGTAAATTTTGGATGCGTCGACCATTTACATCATAGTATTCTGCTTCTGCATCGTTGAGCAAGTCGATGACATTTGTATTTTCTATTCCCGTGGTTTTATCATTTACGCTGATGTTGAGCGATGGTGCATGCTTAACGTCAGCTTGTTCTTGTGGTTGAATGTAGGCACGGAACGCTGCCAACTTAACTCCAGAGGCCACTTGCTTGTAGTTGCTTACAAGACGGAACTGGTTGTTGGCAATGAAATAGCAGTCGTCGGCAAGTTCCATATTGGTGAATGTTCCCATCAGGCGGTTGCCGGTGTTTGTATTCTTTGGTTCCTTTACAGCTTGCGCATTCTCTACATTGTTTATGAGGATATCTGTCTGCGTATTATCCTTCTTGCGAATGACAACAGGTTGTCCTGCCTCTACCGTACCATTCTCTATTAGCTCAAGCACAACACTCTCGTTGCCAATATTCTGCAAGGTGTAGAAGTTGCAGGTGTTAGTCTCGGATGTTGGGTCGATGGTGAATGGTAGACAGAGAGTTCCCCATTCCGACTTCACAGCTCGTGCATATGAAGCTGAAGTAACGTTGCAGTCTTCGTAGAGCGTATATGCCTTGCTGTCGTCCAAAGGCAGCGCGTCGATGGTGAGCGGGTTGCCCGTGGCTCCAATGATCTCATTGCCATTCGTACCCACCTTCTTGGTGAGATAACCCGACTTGTAGTTGGCGTAAGTCTCATTTTTCTTTGTTGGCTCGAAGGAGATAGCGCCTTTCAGTGACAGGCAGTTGCGGAACATATTTGAACTTTTGACACTATATGGGATTTTGAAATGATCGCTGACATAGATAGTCCGAAGCGCGGAGCATCCGTCAAACATATCAGTAACAGAATTTGCCCCACGAGTGTCGAAACTGGAAAGATCAAGCGTTTGAAGGCTACTGCATCCTTGGAACATAGCATCCAAGGACATTTGGTTCTTATCAGTTGTAAACTTGGATACGTCAAGAGAGCTAAGACTACTGCAACCATTGAACATGTAGTAGAACCCATCCTTTCGCACATTCCTCGTATTGAAGTGAGACAAATCGAGCGTCTTCAAACTTGAGCAGCCATAGAACATTCCGTACATGTTTGTCACATTCTCCGTATTAAAACTAGAAATGTTGAGATCATGGAGTTTTGTGCATCCATTGAACATATTGCTCATATTTTCTACTTTCTCTGTGTTGAAATGGGACAGGTCGAGCGTTTCGAGGTTCGAGCACTGGTCAAACATCTCGTTCATATACGTGACGTTGGACGTGTTGAGGTTTTCGATACCCTCTATGCTGGTAAGATTCGTACAACCACTAAACCATTTGGAGCACGTCCAGTGGGTTTCATCCCGGAAACCAGCTTTGAAGACCACCTTCTTAATTTCTGCCGCATGGGTGTTCCAATCCGGATGAGTTCCAGTGCCCAAATCAAGGATGTTGACGCCCCCGGGCTTCGTGGCGCCGCGATGGAAGGAGAGCGTGCCGGTTGGCGCATCCCATCGCACCCAACTGGCAGTAGCGGCCGTGAGATAACCTCCCGCTCCCGTGTGAGCCATCTCCTTATCTATCTTAGCAGGGTTAAAGTTTGGCAGATTAACACATCCGTCAAAAACCGAAAAATCTACGGTTACTTTATCTGTAGTAAATGCAGAAGAGACATAGATCTTCTTGAGGTTTTCGCATTGATCAAACGCATTGGGCATGGATTCCATTTTGGGCGTTGCAAACGAGGAGAGATCAAGCGTTTCAAGCTTCGTACATGAGAAGAACATCCCAGTCATAGATATCATGTTCTCCGTATCAAAACTGCTTAAATCAACACTTTCAAGGTTAGTACATCCTTCAAACATGCTTTGCATGTCAGTCACCTTTCTGGTATCGAAACTGCTGAGATCGAGACTCCGAAGTGACGAGCATTTTTTGAACATTGATGACATTTCCGTCACATTTGCAGTATTAAAGCCAGGGAGATCGAGACTACGAAGTGACGAGCAATTATTGAACATTCCTTGCATAGTGGTCACGTTTTCGGTATTAAAACTGGAGACATCGAGCGTTTCAAGCGTGCTACAAATGAAGAACATATTCTTCATAGTGGTTACTTGTTCAGTTTTAAAATCAGTAAGAACGAGTTTGGAAAGCGCCTTACAACCATAGAACATCTCTTTCATGTCTTTCACGTTTTCAGAATTAGAACCGGATAGATCGAGTTCGGTAAGGCTTTCGCAACCTTTGAACGTTGCATCGAGATCAGTCACGCTGCTGGCTATGAAACCTTTGGGCAACTTGATTGAGCGTAGATTCGTAGCGCCATTAAACATAGTATACATGTATTTGACCTTTTTCGTATTAAAGGAAGACAAATCAAGTGTTTCCAAGCTGGTACAGTTGGAGAACATTGAATGCATATCTTCGACGTCTGACGTGTTCAAATAGTCCAAGTGCTCAATCGTTGTCAAAGCTTCGAACGACCAAAACCAGGTTCCACAATCTGTGGGCCGTACATCCTTGAAACTCTCGTCAAAGACCACGGTTTTTATTTTTTTTCTTTCAGCTGGAGTTCTCCACAAGGGTTCACCACTTAAAGGAGAAAACAGGTTGTCGGATTTCTTGTAATTCGTGCCGTAATAGACCGTGAGGGTCTGTGTCTCTTTGTCCAATCTCGTATAGATAAAAGGCTCCGACATCTGCGCCATCGCGGGCTGCAGGAGTACAAGCATCAGCAAAAGCGAGAGCGCGCATCTGCGCTGCAATAGATATTGGGTAATCTTCTTGATCATAATATAATGTTTTTTGTTAAGTTTCTGTGCGCTATGGCAACTTGGTTGATTTTATAGATAATAGAGTATTGTTGAGGCTACTCACCCCATAGATATCGATCAGAGTCTAATGTTAGTCCCTCATTTTCTATATCCCCGCTGTCATTCATCTGTTTGTTGCTAACTGTTACCGAGTTTGTTAACAGCAAACATGCCTCTGTTTCCACCACAACTATTTGCGGTTTTAGATAGTCTTTTTTCTTCATACTTTATATTTTAAATTGTTGATTATTTAGAGCTTAATTGTACAAAAATAGGAAAAAGAAGTGAAACAAGGTGTCTCTTTCCTATGTTCAGGTGTCTCCTTGGTACCAAATAGGTGTCTCCTTGCTATTAAAAGTGTCTCCTTGGTACCTATTCTGTTGATTTAGACGTGAAAAAAACGACCGTTTGGGCTACGTTGCTCAAAACGGTCGTTATGATGATATTCTAAAAAGAGATGGTTATGCCTTATGGTTGTTGGAGCGATTTAGTTCGCGCCAATCTGTTGGTGTGCAACCTTCTCGTGCCTTGAATATGCGGTAGAGATGTGTGCGCGAAGAGAAACCACACTCAGACGAGATGATGTCGTTGCTATAATTAGGAAATTCTATCATCATCTTTTTGGCGGCACGGAAGCGTATGTCGCTTAGCCATAATCTGAATGTAGTTTTCAAACAATGGTCGAAGTATAGCGATAGTTCTTCCTTTGGCACATTGATGGAATGGGATAGGGAGAGCAAGTTGGCATTGCCATCCTTATAGCCCAAACCTGCACACCATTCGTCAAGCTTTTTCTGTATTTCTTCTCCGCGCTTATCGTTATGCAGACAAGAATCGTTGACTTCTTCCATACCAGTGGAGCTGTGATTGTCTGTAGTCTCGCTAATTGGTTGTCCTTTATGACATGTATCGTTACAGACACTAAAAGAGGATTGCGGTTCATCTTCGTTGAGCAAGTCTTCTATTGGTACGTAACTATAACCAAGGGCTACGAAACTAAGTATGAAGAAAAGAAAAGACACAAGTCCTAATGGTCCCACAATGTACCCCAGTTCGGGATAAGATTTTGTTCATAAAAAGTTGGTAGTCTCATAAATATTTTGTACCTTTATAGGTAA
>CAKQFF010000027.1 GCA_934230685.1 uncultured Prevotella sp.
GCAGGATGGCTATCTCTTCATGAAGTGGACCAACCTCAAGGACAATGGTGAGACGGCATCCAACACCGCTTCTTATGGTGCAGCCACCGATTTCCCGCTCTTCCGCTTGGCTGATGTCTATCTGATGTATGCCGAGGCTGTGGTGCGTGGAGGCAATGGTGGTTCGCGCGAGCAGGCAATCGGCTATATCAACGCTCTTCGCAAGCGTGCCTATGGCGACGAGAGCGGCAATATCAAGGAGAGTCAGCTCAACAAGGAGTTCATCATCGACGAACGTGCCCGTGAGCTCTACATGGAGGGCTATCGCCGCACCGACCTCATCCGCTTCGGCGAGTTCACCACATCTTCTTATGTGTGGGAATGGAAGGGCGGAACAAAGGACGGAATGGCTGTAGACAATAAGTACAACTATTATCCGATTCCGTCGACCGACCTTACGGCAAATCCTAATTTGAAGAATGAGGAGTATTAAATAAAAGGCCCCACCCCCAGCCCCTCCCCCGTAGGGAGGGGAGTGGTATGTACAGCGAATGTAAAGGGTAGGGCTTTTAATCTTTAAAAAAAATAATTATGAACAAGATATTCAATCAAATATTTTTGTACCTTTGTGTTGCGTTGTTCTTTGCAAGTTGCAACAACGATGGCGACACAATCTACGTTGACGGAATGGCTCCGTCGGAACTTATAAGCACAACATCCGAGGTGAAACTCGACATCAGTCAGCGTGCCAAGGTGGTGATGCAGCTCGCGTGGAAGAACCCGACGCTGCTCTCAAGCGATGAGAATAATCCCGTGCCTGGCAATCTGCTTAAGACCTATGTTGAGGCTTCTGCCTCGGAGGACTTCTCTGGAGCAACATCCACAGCTGTGACCTCGCTCTCCAAAGCCTATACCGGCACAGAGCTTAACACTCTCGCAAAGAGCTTGGGCTTGCAGGTGAACGTGGAAGGACAGCTCTACTTCCGCATCAAGTCGATGGAGGGCGACAATATGGAGCCACATTATAGTAATGTGTGCCGTGTGTCGGTGACTCCTTACTTTGTTGACATGACCAAACTTGCTGTGCTTGCTTCCAACAAGACCGATACTATTGCCTATCTGCACTCTCCCGAGGCAGACGGAGTGTATACTGGCTACATGAACGCAACGGCTTGGCTCAACTGCTGGTTCTATGAATATTCGGGCGACACATGGGGCAACTATGCTGTCGATGGTCATGCTTTCGAGATTTCAAACGCAAGCGATGCTTGGAACTGCTGGTTTGCTGATGGTAGTGGCGCTTGGTTTGTGAAGGTTGACACCAAGGAGATGGAATGGACAGCAACTCTGCTTTCGCAGATTCGTGCCAATGGCAACGACATGACCTACTACTCTAAGCGTCAGCAGTGGGGCTACTACATCACTACCACAGCCGACAACGAGAAAGTGACGATAGATGCCGACGGCAAGGAGTACAACAAGACAACACGCACCGACTATGCCGAGGAGAAGACCCTGCACTTTGCTGCTGCTGACGGAAAACTCACGCAGGCTTCTGCCTCAACCGACATCAACATCGCAAAGGCTGGCACATATACTGTAATCGTGGCTGCCGATGGCAGCGGATACCTTACTTACTCGGTGGTTGAGGGCAAGGTTGACTTCACTGCAACCGACGAGCCTGAGACGAAATATCCTGCTGAGCTCTTCATGGTGAACAAGGACGACGTATCTATCGACCTTGCAAATCTTGCAAAGACGGGCGACACAACCTACAGCGGAACATATACTCTTACAGCCGACTGGGAGAACTTCAAGATTGTTGACCGCGAGAACTCTGTTGTATATGGCTCTGATCCGAGCGACCTCTTCACTCTTTCTTCAGATGCCGGAGCATGGAACATCTGGTTCGACGATGGTGCAAAGGCTGGCGAGACCGTGAACGTAACGGTTGACCTGAAGACATTGAAATGGAGCTACAGTGTGGTGAAATAGTAACTTCAATAAAATCAACAGTATCAACCGTAATAACCTACTTGATTTATGAAGACGTTATCGTTGGCTTATGAAGACGTTATCGTTGGCTTATGAAGACGTTATCGTTTTCCATCAAGTAAAAGACGGTGAACAAGCTCTGTATTAAAACAAGAAAAAAACAAAACGACAAAAAACGCTCATTACTTCATTCCCTCTCTGTAAGGGGGAGGGGTGGAGTGGGGCTTATACCTTATGAATTATGAAGAAATCATTCCTTAAACCGATTCTCCTCGCTGCTCTCGCGTTTTTCACGTTCTCTTCGTGCAGCGACGACAACGATACTATTCCACAGACAGAACCTACATACGACATGACTGGTTTTGCCAAGGGTGCCGATGTGAGCTGGCTCACTCAGATGGAGGCTTCTGGCAAGAAGTTCTATAATGCTAAGGGTTCGGAGCAAGATTGCATGACGCTGTTGCGCGACCTTGGTGTCAACTCTATCCGTCTTCGTGTTTGGGTGGACCCTGCCGATGGTTGGTGCAACAAGAAGGATGTGCTTACTAAGGCGTGGCGTGCGAAGAATCTTGGTGAGCGTATCATGATAGACTTCCACTATTCCGACTCATGGGCAGACCCAGGTCAGCAGACAATTCCTGCCGCTTGGAACGACTACAAGGACGACCTTGAGAAGATGAAGACAGCCGTGGCTGACCATACAAAGGACGTGCTCAAGTATCTTAAGGACAATGGCATCGACGTGGAGTGGATTCAGATAGGCAACGAGACACGTGTGGGTATGCTTTGGCCGCTCGGTCTTGTGAGCAACGATAAGTTTGACAATTATGCCGCCCTCAACATTGCCGGCTATGATGCTGCCAAGTCGGTTTACCCCGAAGCTCAGTGCATCATACATATCGACAAGGGTAATGAGCTTGGCGCTTACACTTGGATGTTCGACGGACTGAAGGCTGCAGGAGCCAAGTGGGATGTTATAGGTATGTCGCTCTATCCAGAGGACAACGACTGGCAGAAGGTGACCGACGATTGCCTTGCCAATATCTCTACTCTCGCCTCACGCTATAATACTAAGGTGATGATTTGCGAGATAGGTATGCCTTGGGACTCAGATAATGCTAATGCAATGATGCAGAAAATGGTGGACGGATGCAAGGCTAAGACAGAGTGTCTTGGCATCTTCTACTGGGAACCGGAATGCTATGGAGGATGGAACGGCTACAACAAGGGAGCGTTCGACTCTAACGGCAAACCTACTTCAGTGTTGAACGCGTTCGGCAGCAATGAAAAGAAATAGAAGGAAATATTAGTTACTATTGGTGGCTGCGGCAGGGATGCCGTAGCCTCCTACACATTATTTAAATAAATAAAGCAATGAAGTTTATTCTATCATTTTTACTCCTATTGTCATTCTCGACAACCAAAGCCCAGACTCGTCTGCTTGGCGGCGACATCTCCCTTCTTCCAACTTACGAAAAGGCAGGGACAAAATTCATTGATGCTAACGGCAAAGCCCGTCCGTTGCTTAAGATAGCAAAAGACAATAAATGGAACGCTGCTCGTGTGCGCCTCTTTGTGAATCCCGCAGACGCTCCGACAGAAAATAAGGACGAGGGTGTTTGTCAAGACCTCAACTATATCACTCCGCTCTGCAAGCAGATAAAGAAAGCAGGTATGAATCTTATGCTCGATTTCCACTATTCCGACACATGGGCCGACCCTGGCAAGCAGTTCACTCCAAAAGCGTGGATGAAATGCTCACCAGCCCAACTCTGTGACTCGGTTTATGAGCATACGGCACGTGCCCTCAGACATCTGAAGAAGAACGGTTGTGCCCCCGACTTGATACAAGTGGGCAATGAGATTACTTTCGGAATGCTTTGGCCTACAGCAAAGACCGACCCGTTTGACGAAAAGAATTGGGATGTGCTTACTGATTTGCTGAAGAGTGGTGTGCGTGCGTGTCGTGAGGTTTGCCCCAATGCACGCATCATAATCCACACAGAACATGTCGGTGACTGGGACGCAACAAATAACTACTATATGCGCTTGCGCAACCATAATGTGGACTATGACATCATAGGTCTGTCCTACTATCCTATGTGGCACAAGGACATCCCCAACCTCTCACGAACTCTTGACTCTCTCGCTGTTGATTTCCCTAAGAAGGATATTATGATTGTAGAGACTGCGTTCTATTACTCTCACGACAATGACAGATGGGCGAAATCGAAGGATGAACACTCCGACCTTTATCCTATAACGGAAGATGGTCAGGCGCAATTCACTAAGGAACTTGTGGATATGCTCAAGAAGCATCCTAAAGTGACTGGACTCTACTGGTGGTTTCCAGAAGAGAACGAGAGTGGAAAGAAAGTCATTGGCAGTTGGATAAACCGTGGTCTGTTCAACAACCACACTGGAAAGGTGGTGAAGGCAATGAAAAACTTCGCCGACTATCGAGTAGATAATAATTATTAATGTGATAAACAACAATCTGAATATGAATAAATTAGCATTACTAACCCTTGCGCTTGCCACATCGGCTATTACAGCCTCAGCTCAGCGCAGTACAATAAATCTGAAGACATGGCAGTTCTCGCGTGACAGCGTAAACTATAAGCCGGTGACCATTCCCCACGATTGGGCTATCAACGGACCCTTCGACAAGAAGTGGGACTTGCAGTTTGTGGCTATTGTGCAGAATGGTGAGACTGAGAAGACTGAGAAGTCGGGACGTTCGGGTGCTCTGCCTTGGATAGGACGTGGCTTTTATAAGACTACTGTTGACTTGAAGAAGTTGCCTAAGACTGCAATACTTGAGTTTGACGGTGCCATGGCCGATCCTCATGTGTATATCAATGGTAAGCTTGCCGGACATTGGGCTTATGGCTACAATGCCTTCCGTGTGGATGTCGCACCATATTTGAAGAAAGGAAAGAACGAGATAAGCGTAAGCCTGAACAACCGCGAGGAGAGCTCGCGTTGGTATCCTGGCGGTGGTCTCTATCGTCCGGTACAGCTTGTCACTAATGCCGATGCTGCAACAATAAATCCTTGGGGATGTTATTTCCGCACCGAGTCGATAGGCAATGGCAAGGCGGAGGTGAGTATCTGTACTAATATTAATAATGTAGACAAGACACTCTCGATAGAAAACCAGCTTGTAGATGCTGCTGGCAAGGTAGTGGCACAGTTTAAGTATGGCGACTTCGACGCTCAGGGAAATGTTGTGAAGAAGCTTACTGTGGACAATGCGCAGCTCTGGTCGCCAGAGACACCTTATTTATATAAGCTTGTCACACGTCTTTATCGCAACAAAAAACTTATAGACCAGACACAGCAGAAAGTTGGTATACGCACAGTACGTGTGGCACAGTATGACGGCTTTCAGTTGAATGGAGTCTCACGTAAGATAAAGGGCGTTTGTCTGCATCATGATCTTGGTCCGCTTGGTGCTGCAGTAAACAAGGCTGCACTCATCCGTCAGATTTGCACAATGAAGGATATGGGTTGCGATGCCATTCGCACGGCTCACAACATGCCTTCAACTTGGCAGATGGAGGTGTGCGACTCTATGGGAATGATGGTGATGGCTGAGAGCTTCGACATGTGGATTTATCCTAAATGCAAGAACGGCTATGCGCTTAACTTCAAGGAGTGGGCGGATAAGGATATGGAGAATCTTGTGCTCAACCACCGCAATCATCCGTCAATAGTGATGTGGAGCATTGGCAACGAGATTCCGGAGCAGTGGAGCGAGGAGGGCAGAGACATCTCGAAGCACTTGCAGGACATCTGTCATAAGCTTGATTCTACACGTCCCGTGACGCAGGGTATGGATCAGGCTGAGAGTGCATTGAAGTCAGGTTTTGCTCAGGTGATGGACGTTCCGGGCTTCAACTATCGTGTGCATAAGTATGACAACAATATCAAGCAGTTGCCTAAGGGATTCCTTCTTGGTTCGGAGACAGCCTCGACTGTAAGCTCACGCGGTGTGTATAAGTTCCCCGTTGAGGCTTCCGACTCAAAGACTTATCCCGACGGACAATGCTCAAGTTATGATGTGGAATACTGTCCATGGAGCAATCTGCCCGATGATGATTGGCGCATGCAGGACGACCGCGACTATACCATCGGTGAGTTTGTATGGACTGGCTACGACTATCTTGGTGAGCCTTCGCCTTATGATGAGTATTGGCCTTCGCGTTCAAGCTATTTCGGCATCTGCGACCTTGCAGGATTGCCAAAGGACCGCTACTACTTGTATCGTTCTCATTGGCGCAAGGACGACGCTACGCTTCATGTCTTGCCGCATTGGACATTCCCGGGCAGAGAGGGAGAGACAACTCCAGTTTACTGCTACACCTCATGGCCATCGGCAGAGCTGTTTGTTAATGGCAAGAGTCAGGGTAGGATTGTGAAGAATCCTAATACTCGTCTCGACCGCTACCGCCTGCGTTGGAACAACGTGAAGTATGAGCCAGGCGAGATAAAGGTTGTGGCTTACGACTACGACGGCACTCCTAAGGGCGAAAAGATAATACGCACAGCAGGTGCTCCAGCGCGTATCGTGCTGAAAGCCGACCGCAACAGCATATCGTCGAAGGGTGGGGACCTCTCGTTTGTCACAGTATCAGTTGTTGACAAGGATGGCAATCCGTGTTCTACGGCAACCAACAAGATGAAGTTCAATGTGTCGGGAGCTGCCAAATTCCGTGCTGCCTGCAATGGTGACGCAACATCGCTTGTGGCCTTCAACTCTACAGAAATGCCACTCTTCAGCGGAGAACTCGTTGTTGTGGTGGAAGGATTGAAACGCGGAACAGCAACGCTTAGTGTTTCGGCAGATGGACTCGCAACTGCGACGTTGCCAATAACAGTAGAATAATAATATAGAGGAGACAGAAGTTAAGGAGGAGTCAGAAGTTAAGTAGTCAGGAGTTAAGCCATTACCATATTTAGTTTATAGAAAAGCATTTGGCTTAACTTCTGACTCCTTAACTTCTGTCTCCTTAAATCTTTAACTTCTGTCTCCTCCTAAACTTCCGTCTTATTTCTTTTTAATTCTCTTTTTTCATGCTCTGTTGACGTCTGTATTCCGTCGGCGACACTCCAAGATGGCTCTTTGTGAATTTTCCAAAGAACGAAAGGTTGGGGAAGTTAAGCCTGTCGGCAATCTCCTTAATCGAGAGATTGGAGTGTTTCAGATAACGCTCAATCGCCTTCACTGTATATTCGTGTATCAACTCAAGAGCCGTCTTGCCGCTCACACTCTTGGAAATGAACGACAGATATTTAGGCGTTATGCACAGTTCCTCGGCGTATTTCTTCACGGGGTAAGTCTTGCCATCGTTTTGGTTGAGCATTTCCATGAATTTGCTGAACAGCAGATTGGCTTGCTTCATGCTGCCGCCATCGTTGCTGTACTCCACGTGTGGAGCAATGATAGCGCACAACTCGAAAGCGGCACATTGGAAGATGCCGTGCATTATCTCCTTATGGAAATAACCGTGGGGATGTTTTATCTTGTGGGCGATGATGGCATAATACTTGCTTACGAGAGCCTGGCGTTCAAGGTCGAGATGCACTACCGGATTCTTGGCAACATAAGCCAAGAGGTCAAGTGCGTCGCGGGTCATCTGCATGGTGTTCTGTATGGATTTATAGGAGAAACCAATGATTTTGCACTCGAAATCGGGTGACATCATCGAATTGCTGAGATATGAACTTGGCAGGCATATCACCACGTCTCCAGCCTTGGCGAGATGCACCTTTCCGTTCATCTCACCCTGAAGACGTCCCTTTATACAGTATATCATAAGTACCATGTCCACCTTCACAGTGCCCTCCATAGGAGAAGTGTTGATGTTGTCGAGCACCATTATATCACCGTCGGAATATTCTGTCAATCCTTTGCCTATGAAAAAGTCGTAGTCCAACTTCTTCTCATTATTGTCGTTCATCATGTTCAGTTTTCTTTTATACGTTTATTCTGCAAAGATAGTCATTATTACCGAATGTAGTATGTACTATTTGTCTGTTTTTCTGTTCAAAAGGTTAAAATTAAAACTTTCTAATATTCTAAGTCCGTCGTATGCACGTTTTTGAACAGGCAAAATGGAATATTGCCGCAAATCGTTATATTATTGCATGATTAATGTCGTAATTGACATTAATACACGGTAGACATGTATAAAATTGAAGTAAATGATGCTTAATAATAAGAAAATATGTAACTTTGCACCTTGATTTACATACATAACGTATAACGCTTTTAAATAGATTTGAACATGAATGTAGCTATTGTTGGTGCGAGCGGAGCCGTAGGTCAAGAGTTCCTCCGTATTCTCGCAGAAAGAAATTTCCCGATTGATAACCTTGTGTTGTTCGGTTCTCACCGTTCAGCAGGTACTAAATATACTTTCAAAGGTAAGGAGTATGAAGTGAAGCTTCTCCAGCATAATGATGATTTCAAGGATATCGACGTGGCTTTCACATCAGCAGGTGGTGGCACTTCAAAGGAGTTTGCCGAGACTATCACAAAGTATGGTGCCGTGATGATTGACAATTCATCAGCTTTCCGCATGTGCGACGATGTGCCTTTGGTAGTGCCTGAATGCAATGCTGCTGATGCTCTCAACCGTCCTCGTGGCATTATTGCCAATCCTAACTGTACCACTATAATGATGGTGGTAGTGTTGAAGCCTCTTGAGGAACTGAGTCATATCAAGCGCATCCACATCGCAAGCTATCAGAGTGCGAGTGGTGCCGGTGCAGCTGCTATGGCTGAGTTGCAGCAGGAATACAAGGAGCTTGTCAACAACGAGCCTGTGACTGTAAGCAAGTTCCCTCATCAGCTTGCATACAACGTTATTCCTCAGATTGATGTGTTCACCGACAACGGCTATACAAAGGAGGAGATGAAGATGTTCAACGAGACTCGCAAGATTATGCACAGTGATGTGCGCTGCTCTGCAATGTGCGTTCGTGTAAGTTCGTTGCGTTCTCACTCAGAGTCTGTGTGGATTGAGACAGAGAAGCCTATCTCGGTAGAGGAGGCACAGAAGGCAATCGCTGCCGCTCCTGGCTGTACACTCAAGGACGATCCTTCAAACCTTGTTTATCCTATGCCGCTTGAGACTGCAGGCAAGGATGATGTGTTCGTGGGACGTGTGCGCAAGGATCTCGCTGATGACTGCGGCTTGACTTTCTGGCTCTCAGGCGACCAGATTCGCAAGGGTGCAGCACTCAATGCTGTGCAGATTGCAGAGTATCTGTATAGCGTAGGAAATATTAAGTAGTTTATAAATTATAATTTACAATAAAAATGGATGAGTATATGTCTATACACTATTGTTGAGTGTTTTGGCATATACTCATCCTTTTTTTCTTTTGTCTGTTAAGCTTGTAAGCGCAAGTTAATTATCTTCCCAAATATTTGTCCTCAAGATATTTGCCGAGCGACTCTTTGTAAATGTCGCCAACGGGCAGATAGGTGTCCTTGTCCATTACGACGCGGTTTTTGGTTACCTCTTGCACCTGTCGCATGTTTACTATATATGAGCGGTGGATGCGTAGGAAATGTGAAGGCAGATGTTCCTCCATCTTTTTCATGCTGAGCAACACAATGAGTGGTCGCTGCTCCAGAATATGCACCTTAAGGTATTCCGACATTCCCTCAATATAGCGTATGGTTGAAATGTCAACACGCACAACACGATGGTCGGTCTTAAGGAAAAGATCGTCGTTGTTGGCTGATGGCAATGGTGTGGTTGTCTGCCCAATGGCATTGGGCTGGGATGAATGAGCCATGCCTACATTGTTTTCAAGTTCATACCGTTTCTTCACTTTCATTGCCGCACGTCGGAAATCGTCGAGGCTGAATGGCTTGAGCAGATAGTCCACAGCATCAACCTTGTAGCCATCTACGGCATACTCCGAGTATGCCGTGGTGAACACCACAATGGGCGGAGCTGCCAGTGAGCGAACGAAGTCCATGCCGTTTATGTCGGGCATGTTGATGTCAACGAAAATGGCATCCACTTGCTCGTTGTCCATTATCTCGCGTGCTTCCATGGCGCTAAGGCATTGTCCCACGATTTCAAAGTATGGTATCTTTGTGGCGTAGGCGGCGAGCTGCTGCAAGGCGAGTGGTTCGTCATCTATAACAAGGATTCTAATCATATATATATTCAGTCTATTTATTGTTGTTTGGTGCCAGTGGAATGTCAAGCTCTACCTCGTAGATGTCTTTTCCTTCCTTTATGTCTAATTTGTAATTCTCTGGGAATCGCAGGTCAAGTCGTTTGCGCACGTTTACAAGTCCCATGCCTCCATCCTTCTTTTCTTCCTCCGGTTGTGGAGGTCGGCTGTTGCGGCAGCTGAAGAGCAGTCGGTCGTTGCTTATGTTTATTGTAACTTCTACAAACGAATCAGTGCGGTAGCTTATGCCGTGCTTGAAGGCGTTCTCTACGAATATGATGAGCATTAGTGGCGGCATCATAAGGTCGGGCAGAGTGTCGGGGGTGTTGACATCAATGCGCACGCGGTCGGTATAGCGTAGTCGCATCAGTCGCACATAGTTTTGCAGAAACTGCACTTCGCGTGGCAAGGCAACGAGTTTGTTGTTTCCTTCGTAGAGGATGTAGCGCATCATCTTCGACAATTCCACGATTGTCGACTTAGCCCTTTCGGGATTGATGTCGACAAGAGCGTGGATATTGTTGAGGGTATTCATAAAGAAATGCGGATTCACCTGATACCTAAGATACTTGAGTTGTCGCTCCAAGTTGTGTCGCTCTATTTCCACGAGAACCTTGGCATCCTCTTGCGATTTGAAATATAGTTTTACACCAAGGTTCATGCCCATGAGCAGAAGTCCCCCAAATATAGCCACCATTTCTCCTGGACCCATGATTGGCAAAGGGCCGACTGGACGCATTTCTGGATCATGTTTGGTCTGGCGCACAATATCGGGGCGCTTGTCTTCGTATACAATTATCTCTTCGCCTGGATACCACCTTTCTCGCTTGTCTTGGTCGTGAGATGGGCGAATAAGCCATAGACACAACATCGCAACCATGAGCAGGCCCATGCTGAGTGTTGTGTAAAGGCAGGTGCGCCGTTTCAATATGAGTAGTGGGGCAAGCAGGAAGTTGTGTATGGCGAACATGACAATCCACACAGTATAGAATTTCCATGCGTTGAGTATTTCTGCCCACGAGAAGTCGATGTCTGGGTTGCCAGACATTCGCATATACAGTCCCATCACGGGTGACAGATAGATGACTATCCACATTATTGTATATATAACGTGTTCCTTGCGGTAGTTCATTTTGCTTGAGTTTAACTGGGCAAATGTATACATATCTTATAAATTGGAGAAATAAATTCAACGAATGGGTGAATATTTTAAGTAACCTGTGGGTGTTGACTTCTGGTGCTTAAAAACTTGTTAGTATTCAGTCTTTTCAGTATTCTTTTTCCACATGCGGAAGGCCTCTATTGCTTCTGCGCCGAGTAAACGTTCCATAGTCTTATGGCGTTTGGTTGGCGGCAATGCTATCTCTTTATAAATGAAGTCGTCGTCGAAGCCTATGGCGGCAGCGTCCTTTCTGTCGTTGGCATAGTAGATATGGTCGAGATGCGCCCAATATATAGCACCAAGGCACATGGGGCAGGGTTCGCATGATGTGTAAATGTCGCATCCGCTGAGGTCGAAAGTGCCAAGTAGGCGTGTTGCCTTACGGATGCAGTTCACCTCAGCATGGGCTGTAGGGTCGTTGTCGATGGTTACACTGTTGGATGCTTCGGCTATAATTTCGTTGCCACGTGCTATGACGGCACCAAACGGACCGCCACCAGTGCGCACGCTTTGCTCTGATAGGGCAATGGCGCGGCGCATGAATTCTAATTTCTTTTCTTCCATAAAAGTTGTTTAATGTTATGTTTGTTTTTATCCTATCAGTTCTACGTATGTCCTAATAGCGTCTTCTATCTCACTAATTCGTATGAACTCATCAGCAGAATGAGAACGTGAAGACTCGCCAGGACCAAGTTTCAACGACTCCCATGGCATGAGAGCCTGGTCGCTGAGTGTGGGTGATCCGAAAGGTTGCTTGCCCATGCTTATGAGCCGTTGCACAAGAGGATGACTCATAGCTATGCTTGAGGAGTGAAGACGGAAGGAACGGGCTTTGCATTCGTTGCGTATGTTGGAGCATATGAACTCGTATACCTCCTCATTGGTGTAAAGTTCGTTGGTGCGCACATCCACAATGGCTCGACACTCGTCGGGCACCACATTGTGCTGAGTGCCAGCGTTGATAACTGTGGCATTCATCACTGTAGGTCCGAGAAAATCGCTAATGCGCTTAAATCTAAAGTCGCGTATCCATACAAGGTCGTCGAGCATTGCATACAGAGCGTTGATGCCCTCGCCACGGGCTGCATGTCCGCTCTTGCCGTGGGATGTTATGTCAAGCACCATAAGTCCCTTTTCTGCCACGGCAGGCTGCATCCCCGTTGGCTCGCCTACGATAGCCACATCAATATGTGGCAACAGAGGTATGGCGCGGCTTATGCCGTCCTTGCCCGACACTTCTTCCTCTGCCGATGCGAGATACATTATATTATAGTCAAGGTTGTCCCGAGTGGAGAGGATGCGGAAAGCCTGTAGTAAGGCTACGAGTCCTCCGCCACAGTCGTTGGAACCTAGTCCATAGAGTGTGTCATCTTCAATAGTGGGCGAGTAAGGGTTGCGTGTCCACGAAGCCACTGGGCGCACGGTGTCTATATGTGCGTTAAGCAGTAGTGTGGGTTTTGATGTATCATGGTGTGGTGGCTCTACCCATACGTTGTTTGCTTCGCGGTGTGGAGCAAAGCCAAGTCGTTTTAGCTCTGTTTCCATAATGTCAGCTGCGGCTTTTTCGTCGCGGCTTGTCGATGGTGTTGCTATGAGTCGTTGCAGTAGGTCTACGGCATCATCTGTGTATTGTTTGATGTTGTCCATGTATTATAATATTATGTTGTCGAGTTGGTGTATAGTTGCTCTCACTCTTTCGGCTGACGTGTACATGAGTGTAGATTCGTCAGCTCCGCTGTCGCCCATGTACACATCACTGTTGATGTATTCCATATGGCTCTTCACAGGTGTGCGTGCAGAGAAGTGAAACTCGCTTACTCCACTTTGTTCTTGAATCTTGCGTATGTTGTTCTCGTTTACTCCACATCCTGCAAGTATTATGATTTTACCGTCGGCTTGCTTCTGAAGCTCCTTGAGCAAAGATATACCTTGTTCGGCAGTAGGCTGTTGTCCGGATGTGAGCACACGGTCGATGCCAAGTTCTATCAGTTGGCTAAGGGCTTTATATGGGTCGTTGCAGCGGTCGAATGCGCGATGGAATGTCACCGACATTCCTTTGGCGGCAGTCACGAGTCGATGGCATTGTTCCATATCTACAGATCCGTCAGCTTTAAGGCATCCTATCACCACGCCATCCACGCCAAGCTCACGACACATCTTGATGTCTTCCTCCATGCGCTCCACTTCAAGCGGAGTGTAGAGGAAGTCGCCACCACGTGGACGTATGATGACGTGCAGGCGTGTAGTGGTAAGTAGGCGTCGTGCCACCTTTATTTCTCCATAAGATGGGGTGGTGCCTCCTTCGGGTATTCCGGCGCATAGTTCCACACGGTTGGCTCCACCTTCTTGTGCGGCAATGCAGCTCTCAACGCCGTTGGCACATATCTCAAACTGAAATTTCTTTTTCATGTAGTGTGTTGCTTATTGTTTCTTTATCGACTACGAATATACGGTAAAAAAACGATTACTGCAAATTTTCATGGCATTAACTATGTGTACACCATGCTAATATGCCGATAGGTTATTAATGAATGTTAATCTTGTTCATAAAGTCAAGTTTTTCTCGTTACTATAGTATAAACAATAAATAATATAGGTTTGAACGAAAAGGAATTTGAACATATCGCCCCACAGTTGCGTCGACGTGCTATAGCAGCCGCACGTAGCTGTGGACTCGACAGCGACGAAGCGGAGGATGTGGCACAAGATGTGCTACTGAAGCTTTGGTCGCTGCGTGAAGATATTGCTTCAAATGTAGCGGTTGGCCCTCAGCGTACTACGTCCGAACGCATGGCTGCTTTTGCCTACGTGGCTGCCCGCAACCTTTCTCTCGATTGTATGCGCAAACGTCATACAGTGTCAATAACCGATCGTCCCGTGATTGACGAACGCAATGCTCAACCTGATGTTGTGCTTGAGAATGCCGAAAACGAGCGTTGGTTTGAAAGTAAGTGCCGTTCATTGCCATCCACGGAATACCGTGTGCTTAACTTGCGTCAGGTGGAACGGCGTAGCGACGAAGAAATAGCTGCTATTCTTGGTATTGGTGTCTCTTCTGTGCCGACACTATTGTCGAGAGCGCGAAGGAAACTGCTTGAGGCGGTGAGGAAGCGTGGATTAGGCTGAGAGGAATAGTAAGCAAGTTAAGTTGGCAAAAAGAAAACAAAATAAAACTCGGTTAAATAATAAACTGAGTTAAGTTCCAAAAGAATTAACGACTAATAATTAATAATTTAAGATATGACCCGACAAGAAGCATCAATACTTATCACTCGTTTTCTCGACGGCAATACAACCGTAGAGGAAGAGGTGGTTCTCGCCCGTTATTTGCGCGATGCTCGCGACTTACCCGATGAATGGAGGGCATATCGCGAAATGTTCGCCTACTTTGATAGTGGAATGCCATTAGGCGAATTGCCTGAATTTGACGGGTGCGCAACAAATGCTGACGCGCAAAATAAGACAAGCGACTCTGACGTTTGCAATCAACAAGTTTCGCATCGCCATAAACTCTACAGGATAGCTGAATGGGTAGTGGCTGCTGCCGCTGCTGTGGCTCTGATGGTAGTGATGCACAGGCCGTATGGCATGGAACCTTCAGTACCTGCTAATAATATAATGTATAGCCATGTGGCAGAACCAAAGGATTCGGCCATACAGGAGCAGATGCCAGAGGCAGAGCTTGAACATCGACATGAGAACAAACTCCGCAAACAGGACAATTCCCATAGGAAAGCAAAAACTCGCAAGGAGGATGCCGGACAGCGTATATTGCGTCATCGCTATGATGTGGCTCCGCCAAAACGCTACTTTGCTACGGCTACAGAACAGGTTGCTGATAGCTTCCTCATGGAGTCTGATCGACTTATCGCAGAACAAAAAGAACTTGTGGAAGAACAAGAAAAGTTGTATGAGGATGTACAGGAACTGGAGAAAATCATACAGGAGACGATACGTCTTGTGGATGACGCCCGAAATGAACTTATAGCAAATGGCGATTTTGAGGATTATGACGACAGCATGTAGATTGCTGTGCTTTCTTCCTTATTGGCTAATGAATACATACACAATTATTAAAAACCCCAAAAAACGAAAATATGAAAAAGGTAAAGATGTTGCTTATTGTCATGGCAATGTTGCCTACATTTGCCATGGCTCAGACAGGTATAGATAAGGCTTTTGAACAATTAAAGCGTAGTGGTGTTGAAGAAATCTCGGTAAGCAAGGAGACTGACATTGATGATGATGGCAAGCGTTGTGTTTATGAGGTTTATGGATATGAAGTGCCTAAGAAAAGCTCGCAGTTCAAGAAGCTCCTTGCAGCGTTCGACGACGAGAAAAAAATTTCTTATTCAGTAAATAAGCGAATGAAGGGTGCGTCTGTCGAGCCGCTGAGTATAGGCTATGGCAAGAATGCAGAAAAGTCGAAGGAATTTGGAACAAGCACCGACCGTAACTACTTCATGCTTTTCTTTCAAGATCCGAAGGATGGGTTGCGCCGTATGTGCTATGTGCTTACATGGTATGATTCAGATACTTCTTCAGGTTCATATACTGTTTATCTGACTTATATCTATAGCAAGGACCCGAAGCGCATAGGGAAGAAAACGCAGTCTGACGATGACAGGCAAACATCGATAACAGTGCGGCCTGATGGCACAATCATTAAGATGAATCGTATAACAGGCAACACCGTGGTACTACATCCACAGAATACTGACGGGAAGGATTCTAATAAGGAAGTTATAAAGACAGGCTACGACTTTATAAAAGCCTTCAACGATTTGCGCAGCCAGTATGTGAGGGCTGTGGATTTTGCTGGCAAAGACCAGACGTTCTTCTCTGAGTCGATAATGAAGATAGTGAATTCCATTCTCGAACTGTGCTATAATCACAATAAAGTGCTGAGTGTTAACGAGAAGAGCACATGTTGCAGAATGCTGGATGATATGAAGCGCAATTCAAGCGACAAAGGTGTGCAGGAGGCTTTGGGACTTGCTGAAAAATATGTGAGAGGCCTTTAATTCTTGACAGAATGCTGTTAAATAAGATTAAATAATATGTATAAATAGTCGGCAAATACTCACGTGTGATAGAAAATGTGTAATTTTGCAGACCGATTAATCGGGGATACACTTAGAGTCCCCATGCATGAGAGTGTTAATAGCGTTCGCTAAAGAATAGGCCAAGCGGCGTGGTTAGAGAATCGCTCGTGCAAAATTAAAAAGAAATGTTTTTTAGTAGTAATTTTTAAATTTAACAATGAACACTTTAAGTTACAAGACTATTTCCGCTAACAAGGAAACAGCTAAGAAGGAGTGGGTGGTTATTGATGCCACAGACCAGGTTGTAGGTCGTCTCTGCTCTAAAGTAGCAAAATTAATCCGCGGAAAGTACAAGCCAAACTTCACACCTAACGTAGACTGTGGAGACAATGTAATCATCATCAACGCTGCCAAGGCAGTTTTCACTGGTAAGAAGGAAACTGACAAGGTCTACACACGTTATACTGGCTATCCTGGTGGACAGCGCTTCAATACTCCGGCTGAGCTCCGCAAGCGTCCTGACGGAATGGACAAGATCATTCGTCACGCTGTAAAGGGTATGCTCCCGAAGGGTCCTCTTGGTCGTCACTTGCTCGACAACCTCTATATCTATGATGGCACAGAGCACAAGCACGAGGCTCAGCAGCCGAAGGCTATCGATATTAACCAGTATAAATAAAGCATAGAAGATGGAAATGATTAATGCAATTGGTCGCCGTAAGAGTGCCGTAGCTCGTGTTTATCTCACAGAGGGCACTGGTAAGATCACTATCAACAAAGTAGAACTCGAGAAGTACTTCCCATCAGCAATTCTGCAGTATGTTGTTAAGCAGCCGCTGCTTTTGCTCGATGTGGCAGAGAAATATGATATCAAGGTAAACCTCGACGGTGGCGGTTTCACAGGTCAGAGCCAGGCTCTCCGCCTCGCTATCGCACGCGCACTCGTTAAGGTTGACGCTGAGGACAAGAAGGCACTCAAGGCTCAGGGCTTCCTTACACGTGACGCCCGTGAGGTTGAGCGTAAGAAGCCGGGTCAGCCGAAGGCACGCCGTCGCTTCCAGTTCAGCAAGCGTTAATATTTGGACACTGGCTGATACACCTTATTATATATGGCATACGCCAATATGTATATGTGTGGCTTAGTCAAGCTCCAAAGTTTAGCATCCAAACTCGTGAGACCGAATACGAATTGGAATATTTGAATCTTGAATCAGGAATTAACGTTTTGAGTTGAAGATTTTTTGGATTGTGAGTTCATTCTCAATATTCAAAATCATCATTCAAAATTGAACAATTCAACATCGGCGCAGCCGACAATTCAAAATTCAACACTCAACATTCAAAATTCGTTACTCTCGGGCTGGTTCAATTCAACTCAAAGGAAAGTAAACAAATTAACAAACAAAGAAATGTCAAGAACTAATTTTGACCAGTTGTTAGAGGCAGGCTGTCACTTTGGCCACCTCCGTCGTAAGT
>CAKQFF010000028.1 GCA_934230685.1 uncultured Prevotella sp.
ACTGAAACGCCAGTGCTACGAGGGTGGCATACGCATACCTTTCATTGCATGGTGGCCAGAGCATATCAAGGCAGGCTCAGTAAGCGACCTTCAGTTTGCTTTCTACGACCTCTTGCCTACCTTCTGCGACCTTGCTGGAGTGAAGAATTTCCGCAAGCGTTACACCAATCGTTCTCTTCCAGGTGATGGTTTCGACGGACTCAGCATTGCGCCTACATTGCTTGGCAATGACGCAGCACAGGAGAAGCACGACCATCTGTATTGGGAGTTCCATGAGACCGACCAGATAGGTGTGCGTCGTGGCGACTGGAAACTTATTGTTGTAAAGGGAAAGCCACGCCTTTATAATCTTGCCAACGATATCCATGAGGACAATGATATCGCTGCACAGAATCCGGAGATTGTAAAGGAACTTGTGGACGTGATTAAAAAGGAGCATACGGACAACCCGATGTTTAAGATTACGTTGCCGTATTGATATAATAGCTGATATAAAAGGTATGGGGTCGAGCGGAAATAGCTCGACCCCATACCTTTTTCATCAAAACAATGAGATGTTTTGATTAATATTTAAAATTCCTCGTCATCGTCAAATTTCAGTCCCTCGTTCTTGTCCTTGATATAATAGTCGCTGAGCATACCGAGGAAGATGGAGATTTCTTTGATGGCATGTTCTGTGTCGGGACTGATTTTCTTGTTCTGCAGACGCAGCATCATTGTGCCGTAGAGAGCGTTGAGACAAGTCTCTATCTCATTCACATCCTTGTCGCCACGATTGCGCAATTCAACGATGAAAGGCAACACCTTATAATATTCAGAGTTGTAGAATGGAAAACGCGAGCTTTGCAGCAATTGGTTGTGAAGATCGTTCATGTCCTGCACTACTATCTGGTTGATGGTGAGGTGACCCTTATCGCGCTTACCCTCAGAGTTCATCATAGTTATGAGGTTGCCGTACCAGTCGACCATTTCCTCGCGCTGTTCGTCGGTATAGTTGGCGAAACGTGCGATATATTCATTCTTTATTCTTGACAGCTGGCAGCCGTAGGCACGTATGATGTCCTCCACCTGCCACATGTAGAGCACAAACTCTGCGGTGCTCTTCTTGCGTAATTCTTGAGCTATAAACATATTTTAGTAGGGAAGTTTATAAAGGTTGAATACTGTTCCGAGCAGCATAATCATCGAGAATATCACCACTATGCAGCCCACAACACGATTGATGAGCAGTATGCCGCTTGCGTCGAACTTGCCGCGTACCTTATCTATAAGCCACGTCAGACCAAACCACCACAGCATGGCACCACCCACAACACTTGCATATCCCACCGTCATCTCAATAGGGCGATTGGGCACAATGAAGGCGAACTGTGCGAAGAGGAAGATGAAGAGGAAGATGATGAGAGGGTTGGACAATGTGACAAGAAAAGCTGTAATGCCGTTGTGCACGAGTGTGCCCTTCTGTGTCTTGTTGCTCTGATGCATATTCTTCGTAGGGTTGGAACGGTAGCAATATATACCGAATAGCAGCAACACAACGCTGCCGCTAATCTGAAGCATGAAGCGATAACGCTCGTTGCTAACGAAGTCCATAACGAAACTCATGCCGAAGCCTGTGAACAGCGCATAGATAATGTCGCTCACGCAAGCTCCGACACCTGTGATAAGGCCGTACCAGCGACCTTTGTTCAATGTGCGTTGTATGCAAAGCACTCCCACCGGACCCATTGGAGCCGAAGCCATGATGCCGATAAGTATTCCTTTGAATACAAAGTCTAATATGTCTAATTGGATTGGAAACTGCATAACGGGTGCAAAATTGCGCATTTTTTACGATATAGACAAATTTTAGGCTAAAAACTTTGTTACATTACAACATTTTTAATACCTTTGCTAAGTAAAAACTTCATGCACATGTTCACGAAGCATGCACGGAGTAAAGTTTATCCCCTAACTCACTAAGAGATAAAGATTAGAAAATCTTTACTATTAATTTACTAAATATAACAAATAAACAAATAATCATGACAGAAGAATCTTTGAAACCGTATGTTATAGGTTTGGACCTCGGAGGTACAAACTCAGTTTTTGGCATCGTTGATAGCCGTGGCGACATCAAGGCCACAACATCTATCAAGACCCAGGGCTATGGCGACAACCCACAGGCGTATGTTGACGCTTCGGTTGAGGCTTTGCAGATTATCATCGACCAGGTAGGTGGTATCGAGAAGATTAAGGCTATGGGTATCGGTGCTCCTAACGGCAACTATTATAATGGTACTGTTGAGTTCGCTCCTAACCTTGAGTGGGGTCGCGACGGTGTAGTGCCTTTGGCTAAGATGTTCTCTGATAAGCTCGGCATACCAGTAGCTCTTACTAACGACGCTAATGCAGCTGCTATCGGTGAGATGGCTTATGGTGTGGCTCGTGGTATGAAGAACTTCATCGTTATCACTCTTGGTACAGGTGTAGGCTCAGGCATCGTAGTTAATGGTCAGTTGGTTTACGGCAGCGATGGTTTCGCTGGCGAGCTTGGTCATGTTATTGTTAAGGAGAATGGTCGTCTTTGCGGATGCGGACGTCGTGGCTGTCTTGAGACTTATTGCTCGGCTACTGGTGTTGCACGTTCAGCACGCGAGTTCCTTGCAAATAGCGATGAGGATTCATTGCTCCGCGAGCTTGATCCTGAGAAGATTACATCTTATGATGTGTCTGTTGCTGCCTCTAAGGGTGATAAGTTGGCTAATGACATTTATGAGTTCACTGGCAAAATGCTTGGTGAGGCTTGTGCCAACTTTGCAGCATTCTCTTCTCCTGAAGCATTCATCTTCTTCGGCGGCTTGACAAAGGCTGGCGACCTCATCATGAATCCTATCAAGAAGGCTTACGACGAGACCGTGCTCAAGATTTACAAGGGCAAGGCTAAGTTCCTCGTGTCAGGTCTTGACGGATCTTCAGCTGCTGTACTCGGTGCGTCGGCTGTAGGTTGGGATATTCAGGAGTAATTTTTTAGCAGAAATACAGAAGCAACCATGGATTGAAAATTTCGTGGTTGCTTTTTTTGGTTGTATAGATTAGTGATTGTTAATATATTTAATTTAAGAAACGTTTAAGGTATGAAAAATCATCTAAAGGGCCTCGCTCTTATTGGAGTACTGACCGTTGCTGGCACGATGAATGTCATGGCACAGTCGGGCACATTGCGAGGAAAGGTTGTAGATGCGGAAACCGGAGAACCGCTCATCGGAGCTACGGTTACCGTAAAGGGTATCAAGACTGTTACTGACATCGACGGTGCTTTCGTCGTTAAGGGTGTTAGTGGAGCCAAGGAGGTTACGCTTCAGTATATTGGCTACAAGCAGAAAACCGTTAAGGTGGCTGCTGACACAAAGGGCGAACTTGGCAGTATTGCCTTGAAGACCGACGGACAGGTGCTTGGCGATGTAGTGGTTACATCACAGGTGGCTGTTGCCCGCAAGACTCCTGTGGCTGTATCACAGGTGCCAATGTCATTCATTGAGGAGAAGATAGGTACTCAGGAGTTCCCCGAAATCCTTAAGTCTACACCTGGTGTTCACGCCAATAAGGAAGGTGGCGGTTATGGCGACTCTGAGATTTACATGCGTGGTTTCGACAATAGCAACATTGCTGTTATGGTGAACGGTGTTCCTATGAACGATATGGAAAACCAGGCTGTTTACTGGTCGAACTGGGCAGGTCTTACTGACGTGACACGCACAATGCAGACTCAGCGTGGTCTTGGCGCATCAAAGGTGTCGTCTCCTTCTGTGGGTGGTACTATCAACATTATTACTCGTTCGCTTGAGGCTAAGAAGGGTGGTTCTTTCTACTATGGTATTGGCAACGACAACATGAACAAGATGATGTTCACTGTGTCTACAGGTCTTTCTAAGAGCGGTTGGTCGATGACATTGCTCGGCTCTAAGACTTGGGGCGATGGCTATGCTCAGGGTACCGACTTCTCTGGCTATACCTATTTCCTTAACATCTCTAAGCGTCTGAATGATGCTCATCAGCTTTCATTCACTGCTTTTGGCGCACCGCAGGAGCACTATCAGCGCAAGAACGGATTGAAGCTTGCCGACTGGAAGATGACTGAGCAGGTATGGGGCATTCAGAACCATAAGTACAACTCTACTTACGGTTTCGACAACAACGGACAGCGTCGCACTTCAGAGTATAATGTTTACCACAAGCCACAGCTCAGCCTTAACCATCAGTGGCAGATCAACGACCGCTCATCATTGAGTACTGTTCTCTATATGTCTATAGGTCGTGGTTATGGCTATAGCGGTCAGGGCAACGACGACTATGGCTACAGCTATAAGGACTGGTATGGTGCCAACTATGGTGTATTGCAGACAAAGTTCCGCAAGAGCGACGGTACATTCGACTATGGAGCTATTCAGGACATCAATGCTGCTTCAGAGCACGGTTCTATGCTCATTATGTCGAAGGCAAAGAACTATCACAACTGGTACGGACTCGTTTCTACCTATACAACAAAGCTCACTCCTAACATTGACTTCTATGGTGGTGTGGACTTCCGTGCATACAAGGGTACTCATACCAATGACATTATTGACCTCTATGGCGGTGAGTATTATATCGATACAACCCGTAAGAACGTGAAGGCTACCAACAACAGCGCTGCTGCCAATCCACAATGGGCTTATCAGAAGCTTGGTGTGGGCGATGCCGTATATCGCGACTTCGACGGACACGTAGTTCAGGAGGGTGCTTTCTTCCAGACAGAGTATTCTAAGCGTGGTCTTTCGGCATTCGTTTCAGGTTCATTGTCAAATACTTCTTACTGGCGTTACGACCGCTTGTTCTATGATAAGGAGCACGCTAAGTCGGACACCAAGAGCTATCTTGGATTCACTGTTAAGGGTGGTGCTAACTACAACCTCAACGAGCAGCACAACGTGTTCTTCAATGCTGGCTACATCAGCCGTGCGCCTAAGTTCAACTATGGTGCATTCCTTAGCCCGATGGCAAGCAACGTGACCAACCCTGACGCAAAGAACGAGAAGGTGATTTCGCTTGAGGTCGGCTATGGCTATCGTTTGAAGTGGCTCACCGTTAATGTGAACGGCTATTGGACAAAGTGGCTCGACAAGACTATGACCAAGAGCTCTACTCTCGGTACATCACAGACCGAGGCTTTTGTCAACATGACTGGTGTTAATGCACTGCACAAGGGTGTTGAGCTTGAGATAAAGGCTAATCCTTTCTATTGGCTTGATCTCAACGGTATGTTCTCTATCGGTGACTGGAAGTGGGATAGCAATGCTACTGGCTACGTTTACGACAACAATGGTCAGCCTCTCACAAAGGATGGTGCTATCGCAAGTGGTATTGGTGCTAAGGATCATCTCACTACAGGTATCAATCTTAAGGGCGTACGCGTTGGTGGCTCTGCACAGACAACAGCTGCTCTTGGTGCAACAGTGAAGATTGGTAAGGAAATACGTCTTGGTGCCGACTGGACGTTCTATGGCCGCAACTATGCTTACTACTCACTCAGTGGTAGCAACCTCAGCCTTGGTAAGACCAACACTGTGGTTGACCCTTGGAAGATTCCTTCAGCAAGCCAGGTGGACGTGAATGCTTCTTACAAGTTTAAGATTGCAGGTCTGAACTCTACTATCTCTGCCAATGTCAACAACCTCTTCGACTATCAGTATCTTGGCAAGGCATGGAACCCGCAGTCGGGCGATGTTAACGAGAACACCATTTATGGTTTCTACACATTTGGCCGCACATTCAGCACACGTCTGAAGATTAACTTCTAAGTTTTATACACTCACATTATATAATAAGATATATAAGACATGAAAAAGATATATTTATTGTCGGCTGTTGCTGCTCTTTGTCTGGCTTCATGCGACGACTATGAGGATCAGTTCAATCTCGGCAATCAGATTACCGATGTAAAGAACAATACTCCTATCGTGTTGGCTGATGCCGACTATGCTACTATAGCCGGACTTACTGCCAACAAGGAGCTTGCTGCCAAACTCGATGCAGAGTCGGGCACTACTGCCTATACAGAGGCTTTGGCTAAGTTGGGTTCAAACAAGTACTTCGGCAATCTTATCACTGCCGATCAGTTCTTGCCTGCCTTTATATATAATAAGTATAAGGAGGCAGACCTTGGCTCAACATTTAAGGTTACCTATAACGAGTATGTTGGTAAGTCGGAGTATATTGCTGATTTCAATAAGCTCAAGGGTGAGTACACTCTCACCAACGATGATTACAGCGATGCATGGGAAGGTGCTTCTTCGGCTACTTACCTTACACCGAAGACTTTGTCTAAGTTACCTGAAATCATCAAGGATTCTCACGATGATGCTGAGGTTGGTGATATTTATGTAGTCAACTATGCTTACTCTGACTTTGAGCCAGCTGGTGGTGGCGAGACTCCAGGTGAGTCTTACGACAAGATTTCGGATGTTATTGCCAATACCGATGGTGGACAGTACTCTGTTAAGGGTATCGTGTGCGCTACATATAAGACAGGTTTCTTGCTTAAGGACAACACTGGTTATATTCTTGTTTACAAGGCAAGTGAGGTAAGTGTTGGTGATGAGGTGGCTGTTTCTGGTACTACAACTCTCTATGGTGGTTTGATGCAGTTCCCTGCCAAGAACACTGAGCTGGAGGTGAAGGTTGTTACTCCTGGCAAGGAGCCAAATTTCAAGAATCCTACAGCCAAGAATCTTGTAGCTGCCGACTTCGAGGCTTACTCGACAAACCCGTATGTTGCTTACGTTACATACAAGGGCAACCTCTCTATCACAACAAATTCAAAGGGCAACAAATATTATAATGTGACCATCGACGGAACAGAGAAGCAGGGTAGCCTTGCTAATGTGCCCGACGGCTTGGTTGACGAGGGTCTTAATGGCAAGGACATTGTGGTATATGGCTATGCTATTGGTGCAACTGGTGCTGACGGTAAGTATCTCAACACTATGGTGACAAGTGTGTCTGAGGCTTCTGCCAAGGCTAAGGTTGTGGCTCGTGCTGCTAATGGTGGAGCCAATAAGTCGGCTATCTATCGTTTCGACGGTAAGACTTGGAAGCTCTACTCTTCAAATGACGCTAAGGTTATTGCCGCTCAGCCTTCATGGTATGATCTTATTGGTAGCAACACTATCTCTAAGCATGCAACATATCTCCCAACACTTCTTCAGCGTGAGTATCCGTTTGCTGAGGATGGACAGAAGGTCGGTGTGGCTTATCGCAAGTCATCATCGGCTATGGCTTTCGTGGAATATACCTATAATGTAACAGAAGGATGGGCAGAGTCGAAGGTATACAAGAAGGAGACAACTACATTCTCTAAGACCGAGAACGGATATGAGGCACAGATAAGCAATTATCTCAATAGCACTCTGTGTGGTGACGAGGGCGGATTCTCTGCTTTCAACATCAATATAGCTTCGCTCAACTATGTTTGGAGCAACACTTCCCAGTATGGATGGAAGGCTTCTGCCTTTGCCAACAAGACTAATGTGGCTTCTGAGAGCTGGCTTGTTTCTTCGGCTATCAATATGAAGAAGGGCAAGAATCCTATAATGATTTTCGATGAGGCAATGAACTTCCTTGGAAGCAACAACATTGAGGATTTCCTCTCTGTAAAGGTTTCTACCAACTTTGATGGCACAGATGTTACTGCTGCTCAGTGGGAGTCGCTTAACATTACTGGTCGTACCGACGGACAGTCATGGACTTTCTATACTGTTGATCCTGTATCTCTTGCTAAGTATGTAGGCAACACCATCCACATTGCGTTCGTTTACAAGAGCACAGATGCTGTGGCTCCTACTTACGAGTTCAAGAATATCGTGGTGAAGGAAGCTGAGGAATAATTGAAATAATAGTTTTTACATAGAAAAAATCCCGTATGAACCATTTGGCGCATACGGGATTTTTTAGATTCGTACTATTTTATTGAGTTTGCTGCTATTCATTAGAGAAGTCTGCCACCATTTTGCGATACATGCTGTAGGCACGTGAGCGTGATATGTAGCCTGTGATATGTCCTGCGGTGTTAACTACAGGCAAATAGCGCGTGCCTTTAAGGTCAAACTTGCGCATAACCTCCTCCATGGAGTCGTTGATGCCTACCACTGCAGCGATGGGTTGCATAAGCTGGCTAACGTTCATCTTGTTGTAAAGCTCTGCGCGGAACATCACGTGGCGTATCTTGGTGATGTCAATCTCGCCAAGCACACTGCCTGCTGCATCAAGCACAGGAATGAAACTTGTGTGACTCTTGGATATGGAGTTGACAAGCTTGCCAAGTGGCATGTCGGGAGTCACAGCCGTGTAGTCGTGCTCTATCACGCTGTCCATACTCATGAGTGTCAGCACCGACTTGTCGGTATGATGGGTGATAAGCTTGCCCTCGCGTGCCAATCGCATGGCGTAGATACTGTGAGGCTCGAATATACTTATTGTAAGAACCGAACTTACTGCCACTATCATGAGTGGCATAAACAGATCGTAGCCATTGGTTATCTCGGCTATGAGGAAGATGCCTGTTAGTGGGGCGTGCATTACACCTGCCATTACGCCAGCCATGCCAAGGAGAGTGAAGTTCTTCTCTGGAATGTAGATTCCTACTTGGTAGGTGTTCCACAGGCGGGAGAAAAGGAATCCGCTGAATGCTCCAACGAATAGTGACGGTGCGAACGTACCACCGCAACCTCCACCACCGTTGGTGGCAGCCGTGGCAAATGTCTTTGTAAGTATCACCAAGGCTATATACAGTAGGAGCAGATTGCCATGGCCATAGAACAGAGAGTTGCGTAGAATCTCGTTCCAGTCGGCTTCGCTCATACCGTTGAGCAACACATTGATAGCTATGTATCCTTCACCATAGAGCACGGGGAAGAGGAAGATGAGCGAGCTAAGTATCACGCCACCAAGGGCAAGTTTGCCATAACGGTGCTGTTTCAGTTTTCCGAACATTCCCTCACATGCCGACATTGAGCGTATGAAATAGAGGCTCACAAGTCCGCACACTATTCCGAGCATTATGCTTGCCGGAACACGATTCACCATCCATTCGCCATCAAGGTGGAAGTTGAAGAGTGAATCGCTGCCCATAAATATATAGGTGAAGCAAGTAGCCGTTACAGCTGCAGTGAGTATAGGCAGTAGCGATGCCATGCTTAGGTCGACCATCAGCACTTCAAGCGTGAACACAAGTCCTGCTATAGGAGCCTTGAAGATGCCCGCAATAGCTGCCGCTGCACCACATCCTACAAGCAACATGAGTGTCTTGTTGTCCATACGGAAGAACTGTCCAAGGTTGGAGCCTATGGCAGAACCAGTGAGTACAATAGGAGCCTCGGCACCTACAGAGCCACCAAAGCCGATGGTTATGGCTGAAGCTATGACTGATGTCCAGCAGTTATGACCCTTCAGTCGCGACTGCTTTGAAGATATGGCGTAGAGAATGCGCGTGATACCGTGCGAGATGTTGTCCTTTACCACATACCTCACAAATAGTGACGTGAGGAAAATACCCACAACAGGGAACATGAGATAAAGCCAATTGAACGAAGATGCGTTGAAGCGCGAGGTAAGCAACTGCTGTATCTCATGGATGATGGAGTGGAGGATAAACGCCGCCACCGATGCGAAGAAACCGATTAAGAAGGCAAGGATAATGGTCATCTGACGGTCGGACAGATGTTTTGTGCGCCATTGGTAGAGCCATAGCTCCAAGCTTCGCAAGGTGGAAGTGTTGGAATTTGTTTGTTCCATTTACTTTTGTCTGCTTATCTCTATTTTCTGATGATTGTCACCTGTCCGTCCTCGGTCAGTTTGATGATGCTGCTTGGTGTGTGGGGCTTGTGTTCCTGGCGACGAGTCCAGCACACATAGTCGACAGCCTCAAGCAGTTCGGGGTCGATGTCGCAGTAGTTTTGTGCTGTAGGCTCACCGCTTATGTTTGCGCTTGTGCTCACAATGGGCTTCTGAAAACGGTAGCACAGCTCCTTTGAGAAAGGTTCATTGGTGATGCGCAGTCCTATGCTGCCATCCTCTGCAATAAGGTTGGGTGCGAGATTTACTGCTCCATCCAGAATCACGGTTGTTGGCTTCTCTGCAATCTCCATAAGGTCCCATGCCACATTAGGCACATTGCGCACGTAACGCTGTACGCGGTCTACCGAGTCGGCAAGGCAGATGAGAGCCTTTGAGTCGTCGCGGTGTTTTATCTTGTATACCTTTGCCACTGCCTCGGCGTTGGTAGCGTCGCAGCCAATTCCCCATACTGTGTCAGTGGGGTAGAGTATAACTCCACCCTTGCGCATTGTGTCAATAGCGTTTTTGATGTCTTCCTTTAGTGTCATTATTCTGAATTTTTATTTTTTACCGAACGCAAAGTTACAGATTTTTATGCATATTACGCCAAATGTTACGCTGAAAATTCCTACCTTTGTAGCTAAATCTGCAAAACAAATGTAGTTGAATCAACAAATACAATATAAGATATGGACAAAAAAGATTTACGTATAGTGTTCATGGGTACTCCGGAGTTTGCCGTAGGCTCACTGAAACGTCTTGTAGAGAATGGATATAATGTAGTGGCTGTGGTTACTCAGCCCGATAAACCTGTAGGACGTCATGGTTCGGTGCTCCGCGCGTCTGCAGTAAAGGAGTATGCTTTGGAGCATGGTCTGCCAGTATTGCAGCCTGTGAAGATGAAGGATCCTGAGTTTCTTGAAGAATTGCACTCATACAATGCCGACCTGCAGGTTGTAGTGGCTTTCCGTATGTTGCCTGAGGTGGTTTGGGCTATGCCACGCTTCGGCACATTCAATGTTCATGCCGCATTGCTGCCGCAATACCGTGGTGCGGCTCCTATCAACTGGGCTGTCATTAACGGTGAGGAGAAAACAGGTGTTACAACTTTCTTCCTTGACCACGACATTGATACTGGCCGCATCATCATGCAGCGTGAATTCCCTATTCCCGATGAGGCTGATGTGGAATATGTTTACGACGGACTTATGGAACTTGGTGCCGGCATTTGTCAGGACACTGTAGACCTTGTTGTTAAGGATGACGGTGATGTGCCTTCGCAGCCACAACCTGAGGATGTGGAACTCAAGCATGCTCCAAAGATATTTAAGGAAACTTGTGAGATTAAGTGGAATCAGCCTGCCAAGAAGATTTATGACTTCGTGCGTGGTCTTAGTCCTTATCCTGGAACTTGGACAACATTGGCTTCAAAGAATGAGGGTGGCGTGGCTCCTTCTGTACTTAAGATTTTTAAGACAGCAAAGACAGGCGATGCTTGCGACAAGACAGTGGGTACTCTTAAGGTTGAACATGGACATCTGTTTGTGGCTACCGCTGATGAGTGGCTTGAGATTGTGGAACTTCAAGCTGCAGGAAAGAAGCGCATGGCAGCACGTGATTTCCTAAATGGATTTAAGAATGCTGACGACTTCAAGGTAGAATAAATTTTATTTCGGTTCGAGTTACTGTAGTTCAAACCTAACTCAGAATTTTATTATATACAAAAAATAGCATTCGACCAAACATCTTGTTTAAGTCAAATGCTATTTTTTATCTTATTTTGGATCTTTATCCTAAATTATTTTTTAGAATATTCCCCATTTCTTTTTACGTTTCGGCCTGTCTTCTTCTTCACCAAACTGCGACTGGCGCATAATGTCATGCCATGTAAGGTTGTCGTGAATCATTTGATAAATCTGCCCCCAATCTGGCAGTCCACCAATGTTACGGTCGTCGATGAAATAGTCGGCTTTAATTTTGCGCGAGAAGTGGTTGTTGTTTTGAAGAGTTTCCTCTGGGTAGTCCTTGTTTACGGCATAGAACTCAACACCACGTTTGCGACACCATTCCACAGCCTCCTCAAGAAGTTTGCCCTCACGCACACTCCAAAGGATAAGCTTATGATGCTCCTTGATTAGCATTTTTAGGGTATCGGTAGCGAAAGGAATCTCGCTACCGATAGCCGGATATTTATGTTCAACTATTGTTCCGTCGAAATCAACAGCTATAACCATATAATGTTTAGTCTTTTTGTGTAATCTGTTTGCAACAGTTTATTTTGACTACTTTATTTCTTGACAGAGTTGTCGTCCTTGCTGCCATAGCTACTGTTGGCATAAGAGCCATATGAGCCGTAAGAACCATACTTGCCATATTTGCCATAGCCATACTTACCGTATTTGCCATACTTGCCGTAGCCGTAAGAATAGCCATACTTCTTCTTTGACATGTCAATACCGTTGATGACAACGCTGACATTAGGCAACTTCTTTTCGCTTGCAAGATTGTTTACAAGGTCGAAGCTTGACTTTGCGGTGTAGTCGGCACGACACATATAGACAGTGAGGTTGGCAACACGACTGATTGACAGTGTGTCTGTAACCAAACCTACAGGAGCTGTATCGATGAATACATAGTCGTATTTGGCCTTAAGTTGGTCGATAACGATGTCAAGCGACTTGTTGTTAACAAGCTCGGTAGGGTTTGGAGGTACTGGACCAGCCATAAGCAAGTCGAGGTTTGCATTGATGCCAGATTTGATAATCTGATTGTTCAAATCCTCTTCAGTAGGTCTCTCGCGCATGAGCAAGTTGGTGATACCATGCTTATAATCGTTAATCTCAAAGAGCTGTGCAAGACGAGGCTTACGAACGTCAAGGCCAACAAGAATTACCTTCTTGCCTAACAGTGCGAAGCTGACAGCAAGGTTGGCCGCGGTAAATGTCTTACCCTCGCCGGATGTGGTAGAGGTAAACATGATAACCTTCTCGTTTTCCTTGAGCATGAACTGAACGTTTGCACGTATAGAGCGGAACGTCTCCTCCATGACATTGTTCTTGTTCTCATGCACAACGATTTCGCCCTTTGTCTTGGCAGATGCGCTTGCAATAGCAACATCACCGATGATAGGAAGCTTGGTGAGCTTCTCCACATCGTCGTGACCTTCAATCTTGTAGCGAAGCAACTCTATAATGTACATGATGCCGATAGGCAGTGCAAGACCAAGAATCAATGCGATGAGCATGATTATTGGCGACTTAGGACTAATCTTTCCCTTCATCTGAGGGTTGTCGATGATTTTACCCTTGTCGGCTGTGGCAGCGAGAGAGATAGAGTTTTCCTCACGCTTCTGCAAAAGCATAAGGTAAAGACCAGACTTCACCTCCTGTTGGCGACCAATCTGTGTAAGGATACGCTCCTGCTCAGGAGTAGATGAAATTCTGCCAGTATATACGCTGTACTGCTGCTGTATGCTGTTGCGCTGTATCTCGGTGTTGCGCTGAGCCTGACTCATAGCACGACGAATGCTGCTTGCAAGATCCTCAAGTTGTGCTGTAAGCGGAGTTACTGATGGCGAAGTCTCGCTTGCACTACGCAAGAGGCGATTGCGCTCCATGGCAATCTCGTTATACTTGGTAATGAGAGCCGAGGCTGCTGCATCGTTCAAACCTACGTTTGAAGGAAGAGCCTGATATTTGTTGGCAGGCTCGTTCATGTAGTCGTTGATGCTGCGGAGAAGCTCAATCTGTGTGTTAGCCTCTACGAGCTTCTGTGTATACATGTCAGAGTTGGCCACAGTCTGTGCTGAGTTAATGCTCGGATCGATGATACCATAGCGACGTTTTGTTGACTCAAGACTGCCTTCTGTAGCACCAAGCTCATTGTTGATCTTCTCAAGACGAGAGTTTATAAACTGTTCAGTGCGCATTGCAACCTCGTTCTTGTCCTCATTGGCCTGACGGTTGTAGCAAACGACAAGCTGTCGGAGATAGTCGGTAGCGCGCTCAGGAACAGCATCATTAATGACGAGCTCGGCGATGGTTGTAGTCTTTGAGGTCTGGCTTACAGCCAAAGATTTGGCATATGATTCTCCTGCAACCTCTGGAGACACGATAGTAGCCTTGAGGGTATGACCTTCGGGCATAACATAACCAGGATTGCCATTGAAAGTGATGGCACCTACGCTGGTGCGTATAATAAATGGCAAACGGTCGGTAGTGCGGTCGATTGTATACTTAACCGGCTGTTTCTCGCTGTCAGTTGGCACATATGTGTAAGAACCTGTGATGTGATATTTGTTGCCTGTACGCTCGACACTAATCTTGATAGGTTTCTTAAGACGCTGCTTGCCATAGTCGTCAAGGTCGATGTTGATAGGCTGAGTCTTGTAGACAATCTTGTCCTTAATGGTTCCAGACATGCTGTAGCTCACGTAAAGTTTGAGATCATTCACTGTCTCACTTGCCAACAAACTCGAGCTAAGAATAACCATCTCGTTGTCGATACCGGCAGAGTTGCTCATTATACCGAGAGTGTTTGACATAAGCAACTGGTTCTTTGCTGCACTGCTTCTTGTGCTGTTTGGGTCATCCTTAATGAGTAGCTTAACATTAGCCTGATAGATAGGTGTGGCGTATCTTAAGTACACCACTGCCAAGCCAAGGCAGATGATAAGCGACAGTACGAGCCATTTCCAGTTGAGAATGACCATTGTGTAGATTGTTTTGAAGTCAAACGAAGAGTTTACTTCGCTCTCTTGCTGGACGCTGTACAATCCTGTGTTTTTGTTTTCTTCCATTGTTTATTCGTGCAATAATATGTGCAATATAAAAATAAGTATTTGCTTTTGTGTATTTATTCTTCCACTTCACTTTCAGCAAGCTGCAGAAGGTATTTGCCATAATTGTTTTTGCTCATAGGTTGTGCAACTTCTTTCAGTCTTTCTTTATCTATCCAACCTTTTTTGAATGCAATCTCTTCAAGACATGCTACCTTCAATCCTTGTCGCTTCTCTATTACCTCTATGAAGGTGCTTGCTTCCGACAGGCTGTCATGAGTGCCAGTGTCAAGCCATGCAAATCCGCGTTGCAAAGTTTTCACCTTTAGGTTGCCCTGTGCCAAATATTCTTGGTTGACAGTAGTAATCTCAAGTTCGCCTCGCTTGCTTGGTTTTATATGATTGGCTATTTCTACTACGCTGTTGGGATAGAAATAGAGTCCTACCACGGCATAGTTGCTCTTAGGATGCTCAGGCTTCTCTTCGATGCTGAGACAATTGCCCTTTGCGTCAAACTCTGCCACACCGTAACGCTCAGGGTCGTTAACGTAATATCCGAAGACAGTGGCTTTGCCCTCGCGCTCTACATTTTCCACGCTTTCATGCAAAAGCTGTGAGAATCCGGCACCATAGAAAATGTTGTCACCTAATACAAGGCAAGCTGAATCACCGCCAAGGAAATCGGCACCGATGATAAACGCCTGTGCCAATCCGCCTGGATATGGCTGCTCGGCATATTCGAACTTTACTCCATAGTCGCTGCCGTCGCCAAGCAAACGCTTGAATGATGGCAAGTCGTTTGGCGTGGAGATAATGAGTATCTCCTTGATGTCTGCGAGCATGAGAACCGATATTGGATAATAAATCATCGGTTTGTCGAAAATAGGGATAAGCTGCTTGCTTATACCTTTTGTGATGGGGTAGAGACGTGTACCCGAACCACCGGCTAAAACGATTCCTTTCATAGCTTATGGATGTATTGAATATTCGTTAAACTCTTCGTTGTTTTTTGTTAATGCAAATAAAATGCGTACAAAGTTACGAATAAAAGTCGGAATAGACACTGTAGAAAGATAAAATTATTTATACATATGCGTAATTATTTTTTATTTAGAGGGAACGTGCGAAAACTTTTGCCAGTTTGGAATAGTTTTCGTAATTTTGCATGAAATAGCGAAAATTATTTAAACAAAACTTAAACATGGGATTTTTATCAAGATTATTTGGAAAAAAAGACGAAAATAACAAAACGGGCGGTATGGAAGACTACATGCAGCTCGTGCGTGTGTATTTCCAGGCTTCAATAGCCGCCAACGTGGGTATCACCAATCTCGCGATGTTGCCTGACTTGAGAGTGTTCAAATCGACACTTCATGTGCAGACTATCAATAATAAGCTTGGACTTGGTGAGAAAAATGCTTGCCGCAAGATGCTGAAGGAAATTTATGGTACTGACGACAACTTCTTTAAAGAGGTGGACCAAAGCATCCGGAAAAACTGCCGCAAGATGCAGGATGTGCAGACTTACTTGGTGCAGTTCCAGGGTTTCACCCAGGATCTTATGATGCTTATGGGCAATCTTATGAAGTTCAAGTTGCGTCTGCCTTCGGTATTTAAGAGCGCTCTCTACAAAATGACAGAGAAGACCATCGGCGAGATATTCAGCAAGAACGACTATACTGACCCTGCTGTGCTCAAGGCTGTAGTGGCTATTCGCCAATATAACCATCGTCTAGGATTCTCACAGAAGTGGATTTCGGACTTTGTGTATCAGGTGGTGATGCTTGCCAAGAAGGAGCCTAAGGCCGCTGACGAGGACGCATCAAAGAAATAATAACGAGTGTCGCGGTAAAAAACTGCAGATATTTTTGTGCCGTTCACAGAAATAAGTTAATTTTGTAAACAAATTGTAGCATAATGGAAGCTGACGAGAAATCTATCGACCTTTTCACTACCCGTGTGAGGCAGATGATACTTCAGTATAATGAACTGAAGCAGCAGAATGCTGTGCTTAATGCTACCGTGAATGAGCAAAATAATCATATTGGGAGGCTTGAGGCACAGATCGTACAGCTGCGTAGCGACTACAACAGTCTGAAGATGGCTCGTATGCTTGAGATTACCGATGGCGATATGGCTACGGTGCAAAAGCGAATTGCCAAGCTAATACGAGATGTTGACAAGTGTATAACACTTCTCAGCGCTGACAATTAAATTTGAATGAACAATGCCAGGTGATAGTCAAGAGAAACTAAGAATAAGGCTTCATGTCTATGACACGGAGTTTCCTGTGAATATTCGTCCAGAGGACGAGCCGTTTTATAGGGATGCCGCCACGCTCATAACGAATACGATGAACGCCTATGCGTCGAGATACAAGGGACCGAACAACAAGAAGGAACTCCTGTATATGGCACTTATCGACATCGCTCTGAGATATGAGATGGAACGCGCGCGCAACGACACCAAGCCTTATGCCGACATTCTCGCGAAACTCACTTCGGAAATAGAGGAGACATTGAGGTAAGGTTGTTGCTGAAATGAAATTGATAATTAATAAATAATAATGTAATATATATAATAATGTTAGTAGGTATAATCATCACTGCCATTGTGGCTCTCGTCGTGGGCGGAGCAGGTGGCTATACTATTTTCCGCTATGTAATAAAGGGGAAATATAATGAAATGATTGCGGCCGCCAATAAGGAGGCTGATGTTGTAAAGGAGAAAAAACTCCTTGAGGTGAAGGAGAAATTCCTTAACAAGAAGTCGGAGCTTGAGAAGGAAGTGCAGATGCGCAACCAGAAGATTCAGCAGAGCGAGAATCGACTCAAGCAGCGTGAGATCTCGCTTAACCAGCGTCAGGAGGAACTTGGACGACGCAAGCAGGAAGTGGAGCAGAACCAACAGCGCATTGAGAACGAGAAGAAACTCATTGCCTTGAAGCAGGAAGAACTCGACAAAATGCAGACTAAGGAACGTGAGAAACTTGAGGAACTCTCAGGGCTTAGTGCTGAGGAGGCAAAGAATCGCCTTGTGGAGAGTCTTAAGGATGAGGCTCGTACTGATGCCGCTTCTTACATCAACGAGATTATGGATGATGCCAAGCTCAATGCAAATACCCAGGCTAAGAAGATAGTTATTCAGACAATACAGCGTGTGGCAACAGAAACTGCAATCGAGAATTCTGTAAGTGTGTTCCAT
>CAKQFF010000029.1 GCA_934230685.1 uncultured Prevotella sp.
TTTACCGTTTTACTATAAGTAATTCGTAAACATCTGGAAAACAATCAAATACAAAGATATTGTTTGCGCCCTTTCAGACGCGAAAGTGCCCCGACTGTCGCCATATAGATTAATATTCACGCGCCTCATAGCCTCAAGCTGCTGGGCAAACATTCCCCTGCGCCGATAATAAGCAATCTCAACATACGTCTTAAACGCCCCCATCTTGCCCTTTCCCGGCTCGGCAAACAGCCGCTCCACCTCATCGTACCTGCAATCGTATATGAGCTTCATGGTAGAAATGCAGTTAGCCACAAACGGTTCGATGGAAGGGACATTAGGATTGTAGGAGGCATACTTGTCATAAAAGTCGCAAAACTCGCGGTCGTTGCCAAGCATGAAATAAGCAAAAGCCTTATAGCCATAGAGTCCGGCGATATTCTGGTCGGTAACTGTATTTTCCAACCCCTTATCGGCAACCTCAATAAGTTTGTTGAAATCGCCCTCAATAAGATAACACTCCACAATACGCTTATAATCGAATCCAAGATCGTTCCTAATGCCATACTTGCGATAGGCGTCGAGAGCCAAAGTGTATTGATAGATGGCACGCGCCAAGTGCATGCGCTTGCGATAGAAATTGCCCATAGACACATGGCCGATCACCAAGCCATAGCTGTCGCCACGACGCTTGGCATAATCGAGCATCTCCTGCTGATAAGCCACAGCCTTGTCGTACAGGCCCTCGTTGATGTAATAAGTGACACGGAAGGACACGCCGCTATAGAAGAAGTCCATATACCCATACTTCTCAGCCTCGTTCATAAAGCGCCCGGTGACGCGAAGCATAGCCTCCTCGTTGTGGTCCTTTATGCACTCGTGCTTGACAGGCACCACAAGCGAGCGCACAGCAGCCTGGGTGTCGCCAGCCTCCATAGCCAGATGATAAAGACTGTCGGCAATCTCCAAACCACGCTTATCGCGGAATTGATTATACGCCTCATTAAACATGGCCTTAAACCTGCCTGAAGCACCAACAGGTTGTTTCTGCGCCGACATGTCCGTCGGCACAGCCATCCACATGACAGCCGCCATAAATATCATCAAAATACGCGATGCAAAGTTTGTTTTCATCTTGAAAGAGGTATTGCAAACCAGAAGCGCGCGCCTCCGGCATAGTCAGAATCAATGTCAATCTCGCCACCAAGGCAATGAGCAATACTGCGGCAGATGTCGAGTCCGAGACCAGTGCCCTGCTTGTTGGCATCAAGCTTCTGGTAGCGCGTGAAAATCTCCTTATGGCGCTCCTTAGGCACACCAACGCCAGTATCAGTAACAGTGAAGCGCAGGCAGCCAAGACTCGCAGCCGAACAGGCAAGAACTATGCTGCCCGACGAAGTGTTCTTCTCGGCATTGGTGAGCATGTTGATAAGCACCTGCCACACACGGTGGCGGTCGGTGACGACGCAGAAGGCATCCTCCACACCCGTCTGATAGCTCAGGCTCACATTGGGCTGCAGCCTGTGGCGCACCATCTCCAACGCCTCGCGGCACAATCTGTTGATGTTCACCTCCTCCATATTCATGTTGAACTTGCCGCTCTGCAACGCCGATATGTCGATGATGTCGTTGACAAGAGTGACAAGCAACTCAGAGTTATCGGCAATATACCGCGCCATCTCCTTTTTTTCGGAAGAGTTGAGTCCGTTGTCCGAATCGGTGACAAACTGCGAGAACCCCACAATAGCATTGAGCGGAGTGCGTATCTCATGACTCATATTCTGAATGAACAAAGTCTTCATGCGCTCAGACTCCTGCGCCTTGTCCTTGACTACATTAAGCTTGTCAATGCTCTCGTTGAGCTGGGCATTAGCCTCGCGCAAACGGTTGGCAAACATCCTCTTGAGAAAAACGTATACCAGCATTACGACCATCACAGCCAAAGCAATGAAGACAACAGTATAGGCTACAAACCGCTCCATGCGCATCCGGCGCTCCTTGGCAAGCTGCGTGAGCCGAGCCGTGGCAATAGAGTCGCGCAACTGCCGCGCCACGAGCTGCTGGTTGTTATACGAGAGCCGGTTGCGCCTGTCGTCGGCCTCAGCCAAAGCCAAGGCATTGCGACGCTGAGCAAGCTCAAGCGACGAGTTGGCAAGCGACATATTAAGATTGTCGAGCCTCAGCTGATTGTTGCGACTGATTATACGCTGGCGCTCAGCCTCAACATGCTGGTCGAGAAACATACTGTCCACACTATTATTGTCAAGCACCATTATCTCGTCCTCGTTGATGAATCTGGCATCAATAATTTTCTGCATATACTCTATGCACTTGGCATAATCGCCCCTGCACTTATAGTAGGCAATCAACAGACGATAGCTCTCGTTGACCGACGACTTGGCAACGATGCCTATAAGCCTCTTAGCCTCATCGTCACGACGGTCGTAGATGGCCCTGCACGCCTTTAAGGCATTGTTCATGATGATGAAGCTATTGTCGAGACGCACAACACCACGGTTTTTGTCGAGATAATCGCAACACTCCACAAAGTCGCTGTCGCGCCCGAGCATGAAGTTGGCATAAGCCTTGTAGATACACACATTATTGCGGTCGGACTGCATAACACAATACTGCCAAGCCTCATCGGCAGTGGCAAGCAGCTGCTCGTAGTTGCCCATCATGCGATAGCAGTCGGCAATGCTGAGATACTCGCGCGAGATGTAGCGCGGACGGCCATACTTCCTATACCCCTCTATCGCATCACGATAACAGCTCACCGCCTGCGACAACTCACCACGGAAATGCTGAATAACCCCAAGCATACGGTGTTTCAGAAGGATGCCGTCGATATCGCCCTGCTTCTCAGCCAGCTCGCTCTGCTGGTTAAGATATAGAAACGCCTCGATATAGCGTCGCTCGCGTGTGAGGTAAGCCACCTTAAGAGACACAGAATAGTAGTAGAGCACCTTCAACCCATATTCATTGGCCTTTTCCTGCAAAGGCTTAACAGCACGGTTCACCCCGTCAAGATTGTCGTGCAGATAAGACTCATACAACAAAGGAATGGAAAGAGCGTACACCTCGCCATAATGATCGCCCGAGGCAACAGAAGCCACACGCAAGCTATCGGCAATAGGAAGGCATGCCGGCGACTTGCGAAGATTGTAGGCCCTGACATACATGGGATAAAATCTGTCGTTGATGCGCTGCGGATTGTCCTGAGCGTATGCAGAATCCGCCATACCAGCAACAGCCAGCATGACACAAAGCAGACGCTTAAGATTGAGAGAGAAAGCTTTTCTCATCGTATTTTCTATCCAAATAAAGAATGATAGCACAAAGTTAAATATAAAATCCGACATTAAAGCACACATTTCAAAATTTATGCTTACCTTTGGCATACAAAAACCACACCCTTAAAATACCAACCGTTCCGCACAAGGACAAGAACCTAAAAAAGCAATAACAATAACCAAATACAACGATGAAAAAAATAATTTTCACACAAGAGTGGATCATGATGCATCCGTACACGAAACAAAGCGACGTGGACATCTACTACACCAATCTGGCAAACAAGATATACCATGCGCTCGACAGCGCATGCTTGATACACCAGTTCCACGACACACAGGACGCCAAACAAGTGGCGCTGTGCATAGCAGCCTATTTCGAGGATGTAATCTCTGGCACACATATATGGAAAGCCTTCACCACCGAGTGCAAGGCCCGCTACGGCGTGTACGTGCCCTTCTATCTTGAAGGCACCACCGTAGAGAAAGGATTCGTGCACGAAGGCGAAGGCGACTGCCCGCAATACGACCAAGACGAAATCAACATCTCGGACATCAAGTTCCTGCTCTGGCACCACTACCAGCAGAGCCTTATCGGCAGAGAGATAGTGCCGGCACTGTTCAGCACACTGGAGGTGGCGGCCAAGATGGCATACGACGTAATCAACGCCGAATACGAGACCGCACCCGAGAACACCCGCCTACAGGAATTTCTGTGCACACTGCCCACTGGCGAGGACGACTTCAACGTCTACCGCAACGCATTGGAATGGTTTCACTACGGATGCTACTTCAACGTGGGCAACCGCAAGCGCCTGATAGCCGGCATGCAATGGCTTGCAAGCACAGGCCAATACAACGAGCTCAGCGCATACAACATGAGAGTGGAACAGATGCTGGAGAGCCGCACCAACCTGCTCGCGCTCACATCAATGGAATGGCTTGCCAAAATAAGCGAAGCCAACCCAGCCCACAAGCTATGGACCGAGACCGAATACCGCGCACGCAGAGCCTACTCGGTGGAGAGCGAGGACGAGAAATACATCTATGCCAAGGACCTGTACATGAAAGACTCAATAAAAATAAGCAAGGAGTCGACCGAAATCACCGACTTCGCCCCGTTCATCAGCGGCGAGAAGATATTCATCACCAACCTATGCCGATTCGAAGAAACATGGTGGCAGTGCGGCATTGTGCAGGCTATAGACAACAACAAGGAGACACAGAAGCACCTGCGCGAGGAGCGCGACCTGTTCAACCACAAGCCAGCCCTCAAGGACTACAAGCTGCTTAAGGACAGCGGCTACGGCGCACACTTCATCTTCGCCGAGACATTGGCAGAGGCCAAAGAGTTTCTTGAGTCGATAGGCTACGACAAGATGAAGGACGTGAAGTTCCCGCCCAACGTAGAGCATGGCGTGATAGTATACGGCACTCCCTACACCGGACTGAGCATATCCATCAACGTGGCCCACTGCATCTGCTCGCCCGACAACCCCTTCTACGACGCGGAAAAAGCCTCGGGCAACTGCTTCGACATCATCTGCGGACGCGGCAACGCCTTCCCCTACGAGATAGTGTGCCAGCTGATAGCAGGCAACATGCTGCCCGACGCCAACATGTTTGAAAGCAAGTACATAAAAGAAATAGGCAGAAGCATAACACAGGAGAACCTGCAGTTCCTTGCCGACTACTACCTCTGCGGCAGACCCGACAAGGACATATCACCATTGGAACTGTGGTAAGGCATTAGAGTCTACCCTCCTCGGCATAGCTGAAATACCTGCCGTCGGTAACGATGACATGGTCGACCATGTATATTCGCATCGTCTCGCAAGCCTTCTTCAGCTTAAGAGTGAGGCGGTCGTCGTCGCCACTCGGACGGCATGTGCCCGAGGGATGATTATGCACAAGAGTAAGCACTGTGGCATTGGCAAGCAGAGCCTCGCGCAGAATCACGCGCACATCCACGGCAGTCTCTGACAGTCCGCCATGCGACAGGCGCACAGCCTTTATAAGCCTGAAGCGCTGGTTCATAAGCAGAACCCACGCCTCCTCGGTGTCGAGATCCTGCATCTTAGGATGCATAAAACCATACACGGCTTCAGCCGAACCCATGTCAGGGCGTTCGGCTGGAGCCGTGGCTTGCCTACGCTTGCCAAGCTCGCATGCGGCTACGATTGTTATAGCCTTAGCCTCGCCAATACCTTTGTATTGCATCAGTTCATGAATAGAGCGCTTGCCAAGCGTGTTTAGATTATTGTCGCAATCGCCAAGTATGCGCTGCATAAGGGCGACAGCACTCTCCTTTGGAGTGCCCGAACCTATGAGAATGCCAAGCAATTCCGAATCGCTCAAAGCCGCGGCACCATGTGCCATGAGTTTCTCGCGCGGACGGTCTTCCTCTGCCCAACTGGTTATGGCAAATCCGTCGGATTGGGATTTTGGGGTATTTTGTCGCATAACACCTATTTATAGAATGTCTTCTCAAAAGCCGAAAATTCCGACTTGCCACACACGCAGCGTTTCCACCACGACTCGATGAAGCCGAAACCATAGCCCATAAGCTGGATATAGGCCGACGCTATGCTCAGAGCGCCTATCTTGAGGCTGCGGTTCTCGCGTGAAGAATCGACGAATATCAGCACACAGTAGAGCACAAGGGGCACAATAGGCAACCACGCATACACCGGAGCCAAAGCCAAGAGCACAAGACAAAGCAAGAGCATTGACAGCACACCCACAGTGAACACCATAGGCAAGAGATGCACAAGCTTAAGCGACTCGGGATACTTCTTATAGAGATTGATGCGCGCTATGCCCGAATTGTAGACCTGGCGGAAGAACTTGCGGAAGTCGGTGCGGCGCTTGTGCCACACCCATGCCTCGGGAAACAGGCGGCAGCGGCAGCCAGCCTTGAATATGCGTATGGAGAAATCTATATCCTCGCCAAAGCGCATCTTGGAGAACCCCTCAAGACGGTTGTAGACATCGCGGCGCACACCCATATTGAACGAACGCGGATAGAACTTGTCGAGCTTCTTCTTGCCGCCCCGTATGCCTCCGGTGGTGAAGAACGAGGTCATGGAATAGGAAATAGCCTTCTGAGTGTCGGTGAACGAGGGATGAGCGCAGTCGGGCCCACCAAAAGCGTCGGCAGGCTTGGCAGAGAGTTCCTCGTCGACAGCATTGAGGTAGTTCTCGGGCACCACAACATCCGAGTCGAGGATAAGCACGTATTCTCCCTTGGCACGCTCAACACCATAATTGCGGCTCTGTCCGGGACCACTGTTAGGCTTCATGAAATAGTGGATATCAAGCAGTCGCGAGTATTTATCGCACACCTCACGACACGGCACAGCCGAGCCATCCTCCACAACAATCACCTCGAAGTCGTGGAGCTTAAGACGTGTGAGACTGTCGAGCAACTCGTCCACCTCGTCGGGGCGGTTGTATACGGGAATAATAAAACTGTACTTCATTGTTTAAGTGAAAAGGGAAAAGGGAAAAACGAAAAATTAAAGGGGAAAAACGAAAAATTAAAGGGGAAAAACGAAAAATTAAAGGGGGAAAACGAAAAAGAGTAAAAAAGTAGAAAGCACAGTTGTGGACACGCCATGCGTCATCCTCCCCAATGCTTTTTACTTTTTTACTCTTTTATTGCTTTTCTGCCTTTATCGTATTACTCCTTAACACGCTGCAAGTAGCTGCCGTCGCGTGTGTCAACCTGCACGAGGTCGCCTTCGTTAACGAAGAGAGGCACACGGATCTCAACGCCAGTCTCGAGAGTAGCAGGCTTCAGAGTGTTAGTGGCTGTATCGCCCTTGATGCCCGGCTCAGAGTGTGTGATGCGGAGGTTGGTCTTAACAGGCATCTCACCGAAGAGCACTGTCTCGGTAGAAGCGTCAGACACAACTTCGATAATGTCGCTCTCCTTCATGAAGTCAACACCAGTGATGAGGTTGCCTGCGATTGGAATCTGGTCGTATGTCTCCTGGTTCATGAAGATATAGTCCTCGCCCTCCTTGTAGAGGTACTGATAAGGACGACGCTCTACGCGCACATCCTCGAGCTTCTCGCTGATGTCGAAGCGACGCTCCAAAACGCGACCGTCAACAACGTTCTTCAACTTAACGCGCATGAAAGTGTTACCCTTACCTGGTTTTACGTGAAGGAAGTCGATGACGAAGAACAACTTGCCATCCATGCGGATGCATGTTCCCATCTTGATGTCTTGTGAATTAATCATTGCTTTGTTTAATTTATTTTTATTGTATAATTTTCGAAAATCAGTGCAAAGTTACAGAAAAATTCGAATAAGCGGAAACAAAGGGCGTCATTTCTTCGTTCTTAGTCAAAAATTTATGCAAAACAGCCATAACAATCAACGTATTAACGAAAAAAACATAAAAAATCAATGTAAAAAGGCTGCAAGTCTTTGTCGTTTCAAAAATAATGAGTAATTTTGCAACCCAAAAGCGTGAATAATAACAAATAAATAAAAATAAGACAATGAAAAGAACATTTCAGCCGCACAATCGTCGTCGTGTGAACAAGCATGGTTTCCGCGAGCGCATGGCAACAAAGAATGGTCGTCGCGTGTTGGCTTCTCGCCGCGCTCATGGCCGCAAGAAGTTGACTGTATCTGACGAGCACCACGGAAAATAATTCCCATCTCGTAAGAGAGCGGGATTACCGCGAGTCACTGTCTGATGACGACAAAAAGCAGCAACAATCCGATGCAAATTGGATGTTGCTGCTTTTTTTGTGTCTATAGAATATGTCTATCAAACAAATTCCTCACCCTTCTTAAGCTGTATCTCGTTGACGAGTCGGCGCACATTGGCCGAAGAGTCCTCCTTGCGGCAAATAAGCAGAACGTTGCCCTCTTCGGCAACGATATATCCGTCGAGTCCGGATATTACAGCAAGCCGGCCCTTGGGGAGCTTAATCACATTGCCATGAGAATCGTCGAGCACGGTATCAGTGTCGATAACCACATTGTCGCCCTCACCCTTCTGGCGTGCCTCATATATACTGTGCCATGTGCCAAGGTCGGCCCAGCCAAACTTGCCCCCCATCATGCACACGTTGTCCGACTTCTCAAGAATGCCATAGTCGATAGACAGATTGGGATAGGACGGGAAATTCTCGTGAACGAAGCGGTTCTCAGCCTCGAAGTCGTAGTTGCCATTGGCATCACGGCTGTCGAAATCGCGCATCACAACAGGCAATATCTTGCAGAAGCACTCAAGCGAGTGGCGTGCGTTGGCAAGGAACATGCCAGTGTTCCAATAGAACTCACCGCTCTCCATGAACACACGGGCGAAATCGCGGTCGGGTTTTTCGGTGAACGAGCGCACATGATACACTCCATCCTCCACCTTATCACCCATCTGGATATAGCCATAGCCAGGCTCAGGACGCGTGGGCTTAACACCAATGGTAAGCATATAGTCGTTGTGGGCTACAAACTCAAAGCCGCGGTTGACAGCCTCCTCAAAGGCCTCATCGCCAATAATAGCCTGGTCGGACGGCACAACGATAACATTGGCATTGGGATTAATATTGAATATGCGGCGTGTACACCATGCCACACTCGGGGCTGTATTGCGGTGGATAGGTTCGGCAAGCAGCTGTATGGCGGTAAGCTCAGGCAGTTGCTCGCGCACTATGTCGGCATAAGCCTCATTAGTATTGACAAAAATGTTTTCTGGTGGAAGGATACGGGCAAACCTGTCGTAGGTCTGTTGCAACTGCGTGCGACCGCTTCCGAAGAAATCAATAAACTGCTTCGGATACTCCTCGCGACTGCAAGGCCAAAGACGGCGACCCTTACCACCGGCAAGGATGACACAATAATTGTTGTTTGTTTCTTTCATGTCATTATCGGTTTTCAAATAGATTTCAATAAATGTTTATTGTAGGACATGACGAAGTTAGTTATTTCTTGCGAAAGAGCCAAGATATTAGCCCGATTTTAAATCGAATTTATCCTAAATGAACAATTATTAGGATTTTCTGCCCAAAAATTTTGCAGAACCGAAAATTTGTATTACCTTTGCACTCGCTAAAACGCCAACGCCCAGATGGCGGAATCGGTAGACGCGCTGGTCTCAAACACCAGTGGAGCAATCCATCCCGGTTCGATCCCGGGTCTGGGTACAAGCAAAACGGCTAAGAAGTTGAACAAACTCTTAGCCGTTTTCTTTTTTTATGCCGCAAAAATTCTTTCCATAAAAACTTGATTATTAAAATTTATTGGTGTAACTTTGCCACGTAGACTTTAATTTTATCAGTTATGAGACAATCAGAAGAACGATATATTAAACACGAAGACAGCAAAAAGGCTTATCGTGATATTAAGAACTCTATAGATACAGCAAGAAGAGAGAGAGTGGAAGAAGGAATAAACATTACAAACGCAACAATCGCCAAACGTATGATTTCAGACGGAGTTGACATTGAATTTGTAATGAAATATACGGGGATGACAAAAGAACAAATAGAGAAGTCTATAAACAAGTAAAAGTCTAATTCTATCTATTGAATATACAATTAGCCATAAAACCATAGGAGATCAAGCAGAGACTGTTCACCCCCCTATGGTTTTATGGCTAAAAATTTAATGTACTAAAGTAAATTCCACTGGCTGTCCATGCTGGCAAGTCACACTCACTACAGTTTCTGCATTGTTCTGCTGCACAGAAACCTTGGCATTAGGCGTGGCGAGCGACCATTTACCCTTCAGAGTTATCTGCTTGATGATTGGGCGACTTGGTTCCTTTGTTGTGAATGTCTTCTCCGAGATATTCAAGTTAGGGTCGCACACGCTGAGCAGGAATCCCCTACCCTCCTGCCTTCTCATCACCATTGTCTCGGCAGGGATAGAACTGAACAGCTCGTCGTTCTTAGGCAGATAATTCTCGAAAGCAGCGTAGGCAGTAATGCCAGTAAGAGCATCCTTCACCACATGAGCCCTATTGTCCTTCTGGATGATGCTGTAAGGCGACTTGCGGCTTACGGCATCCAGTTCCTCCTTGGTAGGCTGCACAAGCACAAGATACTCGTAGGCGGCATCCTTAGGAGCCACACCGTGGTTGATGAAGGCAGAGGCAAATGTTCCCTCAGTAGGCTTGCGCGTCTTCTCATTACGCGACTCCTGCTGGGCAATTCGCACCTCAACATTATCACCCTTCACGAAGTAATAGTTGTTGTAGCCGTCCTGGATGCAATGACTCTTGCCATCGCCAAGCACCTCACTGAACAACTCGTTCTTCCTTTTCGCGTCAACATAAATGTCGCTCTTGCCTTTCTGGAAAGTGCTCTGGAAGAGCGTCGTCTCCGTAGGATAAGAGCCATTGCTGTTGCTGATGCCCGTGCCGAGACACACCATGCGGTTGTCGAAACAGAACACCGACTTGCGAGCCACAAAGTCGGGAGTAAAGTTCTTGAACTTGCGCTCCATCAGTTTCATGGCAAACATACCATTCTTGCCCTCAAGCGAGCTTGAGCCAGAGAAGTTCTCCTTTGAGCGTGCCATCATTGTGCCAGGCAGCGGACTGTCGAGCAACTCGTATGGCAGATGGATAGTAGTGGTGCCAGGCAGACGGTTCCAATCCCATCCGTTCTCATCAAACCCACTTGCCTTGCGCGAGGGATAACCCATTATCTGCACAGAGCCATAACTCTGGTAGCGTCCGTAGCGATTGTCCTTCTTGTAAATCTCAGAGCCCCACACATCCGTGGTGTAACCCTTCAGCGTAACCATCCAGTCGTTGCGGCGGAATATGCCAGCCGAACCGTAGTTGTAGACAAAGAAACCCTGAGGAGCCTTGGCGGCGGTGATGCCTTCCTTCTTGAAGTAGCGTGCCTCAGGAGTATCCTCATGGCATAGGCGCAGATAGTCGGCAGCAAGATGATGGTCGAACGTGTTGCCTTCGCCCGAGAGGTCGCCGGCAAGAGCAAGATAGGCAAAGGAGGCAATGTCATCCCCCTTCATCGAGGAGCCGAAAGGATGGCGTCCGCTAATGCCCACGCCCCACTCATACAGGTTGCTGTAGTTGCGCATTGACAGGAAAGCCGACTTCAACACTTGTCGAGCCTCAACGGTAGGCACATAGCGGGTGTGACTTGTAAGCCCCACATACTGTCCTAACATGGCAAGCACACCCGTGGTATAGGCAGGATAGAAACCACCGTGGTGGAAAGTGGTGCCATCCACCTTTATACCTCCAATAGTGCCAGGAGTGTATTGCAACGAACCGCTAAGCCAACGTGTAAATCCCGCCATGGCACGCGCCCGCTCACACTCATCCACAAACAAGAGAGCCGACACTGTGCGTGCCATAAGCAGAGTGTGCCAACTGTCAAGCAACTCATCGCGTCCGTCCTGAGCGGGGAGTCGCGTCTCCTGCAATGCCGACCAGAACACAAGAGCCGAGATAATGTTGTCGCGGTTCTTAGCCTTCCATATAGCGTCGCGCATAAGCCATGCCGTAGTGTAGATCTTGCGCACCTGATAGCCATAATGATGATTGGTGCCCATACCGCTGCCAAAGGCAAAACCCTGGTTGATGGCATAATCCCACACGAGGAAATAGTTCTGAGCCGACTGCGAGGAATGGTTGTAATAGGCATCATAGGCAAAGCCCGAAAGCATATCCTCCAAGTCGTTGAGAGTAAGCTCACCCTTCTTCTTGTTAAGTTCGTCAGGCGCAACGATAGGAGCACCCGTGAACCCATCGCCCGAAGCATGGATGTTGGCCTTGCGGAAAGTGTTGTAGGCCTTGGCAACCTGCTTTTTAGGAGCCTCTTGTATGTCGAGCATTTCGGTGAGACGTTTCTCCACAGTGGCAAGGTCCTTCTTCTCGTCGGCAGAGAGTTGCTTGGCCAAAGGCAAGTCGTATTTATACTGCTCCCATTGCCACACACGGCACCAATGCCATAAGTCGCGGTAGCTCAGAGAATTGTTAGACGGCATCTGCAGGTCGGGAGTAGTGCGGTCGTTGATCTTCTTAACGGGGAAAGTGAGTCGGTCGAGGAACACACGTCCCTTGCGGTTGGGCGCAACGATACGGTAGCCAGCAATCTCCTTTTCCTTCATGTCGCCCTGCATGTGCTTGAAGCTAATCCAACAGGCACGCCATCCGGCAGAATAAAGGCGGAAAGCAAAGCTGTAGGACACATGGCCAGAAGGAGAATAGAACTCAAAGCGAAGGGAATCCTGCTGAGGTTTCTCGTTGTAAATCCACAAAGTAATGCCGTTGTCATCTTTCAGCGTGAACGCCTTGTCAAGCTTCACATCCAACTTGCTACCCACAGAGAACGACCATTCCAAGCTCTTGCTGCCCTCCTTGTAGAAGGAAGGCGACAAGGTCAATTCCTTCATCTTAGAGCATTTGAAGTTTTGCGGAACAGCCTCCTCGAAGCCCTCGAATTGGGCAAAAGCCGGAGAGTTTGCCGCACTGGCGAATAGTAGAGAAAATAGTAATTTAATGAACTTTCGTGACATAGAAGTCTTTATTAAAATAAGGTAATCAATTTTTATTTTACAAATTTACTTGGTATCTGGCTCATGGGGTGGATAGATTGTACAAAAAAATGGAGAAATAATACATCCGACGCATCATAAACCAGTTTTTATTCATATCTTTGCCAATATTTAAAAAACAACCAAAAATCCTTAAACCACAATATTTATGAAACTATCCATTACTCTACTTGCCAGCCTGCTATGCATGGCAACGCCAACACTTGCCGAAGACGACACACCCAACCTAAACGTTGACCTGCTGACACGCATCAGCTACCTGAACGACCGTGTGGACAATCAGATAAGACACGACGCCTCGGGATTCAAAGGCGAATACTTCCTGCTGAGTGTCAGCGGACAGCTGAACGACCGCATCTCCTACGCATGGCGACAGCGAATAAACCAGAAGAAAGAAAACAACGAGATGTTTGACGCCACCGACTGGCTGTATGTAGACTACAAGATGAACAACCACTGGAATGTGGCAGCCGGAAAGCAAGTGGCTATGGTGGGAGGTTATGAGTACGACCGCTGCCCTATCGACATATATCTGTCTTCGGAATTCTGGAACAACATAGCACCATTCCAATTTGGAGCGAGCGCCACCTACACCACCAACAACGGCAAGAGCCGCTACACGGCACAGGTGACACAAAGCCTGTTCAACACCCCTGACAACCGCGACATGCTTGCCTATCATCTTCACTGGGCAGGCAACTACGGATGGCTGAACACTCTATATTCAGTCAACATGATTGAATATACACCCAAGCATTTCATATCATACATAGCCCTCGGCAACAAATTCAACGCAGGCAACGCCTCGCTTGAGCTTGACTTCATGAACCGTGCAGCAAGCCACCAGACATTCCTGCTGAAAGACTGCTCGGTGATGGCGCGACTCGACTACAGACTGATACCGCAGCTCGGACTATACGGCAAGTTCACATACGACGTAAACCGCACCGACTCGGATGCCGACATGTGTGTGCATTCGGGCACAGAGATGACAGCCTATGGCGGAGGAGTGGAGGTATTCCCAATTAAAGGCAGGTCGGACGTGCGTGTAAGCCTTGGCATGTCGCACACTACTGGCACCAACAGTAACCCCTCAGGCACATTGAAAGACAATCAGACCACCGTGCGCTTGGCATTTGTAGCCAAGCTGCATCTGCTATCGTGGAAAAGCAAATAGGGTTATTATTAATGTTAAATGTTGAATGTTAAGTGTTAAATGTTAAATGTTAATTGTTGAATGGTTAATAATTAATGAGCTATGAGTAAGAACAATCAAAAAAGCAAACCGCTCATTCCGAGTGGCGTATGGTGCATCACATCGGTAATAGTGCTCTTCGGCTATCTTGGCATGGTGATGGGTGTGCCCAACATGCTCAACACGATAATGAAGACAGCCCACGACCTATTGCTCAACACGGTGTTCTACTTGATGAGCATATGCGTGATAACAGGAGCCATAGGCAAGGTGTTTGTGGAATTTGGCGTGGTGGCATTGCTTGAGCGCACACTAAGGCCATTGATGCGCCCTATATTCAATCTGCCAGGCGTAACGTCGTTGGGAGCCGTAATGACATTCCTTTCAGACAACCCAGCCATTATCTCGCTCGCACACGACAAGCGTTTTGCAAGCTACTTCAAGAAATACCAATTCATATCGCTCACCAACTTCGGAACAGCCTTCGGCATGGGCTTGCTCGTGATAGTGTTTATGGCAAGCCAAGGCTACTATGCCGCCCCACTTATCGGACTGTTTGGCGCTTGTTGCGGATGCGTGTGCTCCACCCGACTGATGCAACGGTTTGTGCTGAAAGCCTATCCGCAGTATGCCACCGAGGATGCCGTATCGGCAGAGGATATAGAAGAGGAAAAGGAAGAAGACGAGAAGAGCGAGAAGACAGTCTTCATACGCTTGCTCAACGCCATGCTCGATGGCGGACGAAGTGGTGTGGAAGTGGGCGTTGCCATTATCCCCGGTGTGCTTATCATCTCTACCTTTGTGATGATATTCACATTCGGAGCCGGAGCCGACGGAACATACAATGGCTCAGCCTACCAAGGCGTAGAACTGCTGCCTTGGCTTGCCAACAAGGTAGACTTTGTGTTTGAATGGCTGTTTGGATTCCACGATCCTCATCTTGTGGCATTCCCTATCACAGCTCTTGGTGCCGTGGGTGCGGCCTTGAGTCTTATACCGGGCTTTATCGCTCATGGATGGATTGACGGCAACGCTATCGCTGTATTCACAGCCATTGGTATGTGTTGGAGTGGATTCCTTAGCACCCATACTGCCATGCTCGACTCCATAGGCTATCGCGACCTTACGCCCAAAGCCATCATGGCACATTTCTGCGGAGGTCTGGTTGCAGCGATAACAGCCCATTGGATGTTCTTTCTGTATATATGTGTCGCAGGATAAAAAAGTAGCGGAGGTATGAGGCCTCCGCTACTTTTTTTTTACTATCTTGAATTTCTTATAATCTCTCCAGCCTTTGATTTCTCACTATCGAATGTCAATACATTGTATATATCCGTAGCGTTCTGCGGGTCGACAATATGTGGAGCCATCATGCAGAGCACTCTGAGTTGTTTGTCGCCGAACGTGAACAGCCTCATCATGCGGGCAGTCTGGGCACAAGAATAATAACAGCCGAGACTTGCCACTTGCAGCAAGTCGAACTTGTTGTCGTCGAAACTTGCATTCTTCACCTTATTATATAATATCGAGAAAGAGGCATCGTCGAGACAATAGCCATAGCCTATTGGCACTTCAGGACCAACTACATTCACTCCTCCTGCACCACAAGAGGGATGAGAGGGAGGAGCAGGTTGCTGAATGTTGTCATCCACATAGCTCATATTATAGGCAACAACCCTTCCGTTCAGGTCAAAGCCCACAACGATACGCTTGCTCTCGCCCTGGATGACATTCATCTTATAGTACTCCCATTTGTCGCCATAAGCGTCAAAGCTTGTCAGCTTAGGCTGACCCAGTATGCCAATCACTTCCTGCTTGGTCATACCACGCTCCACTGTCTTCTTAATCTTTGCTGTAGCCGAAAGGCATACGGCAAACATCAGTATGGTTGTGGCAATAAGTGCCATCCATTCGTTCCTTTTCATAAGCAATATTCGTTTTTTTGAAAGTTATTGTTTGCTTTAATTTTTACGCTTGCAAAAGTAGCTTATTCATTTCAGACAGAATGGAGAAAATTCCCTATTAGTTGAGGGGAAAATCCCTAAAAACATCAACAGCTGTCACAAAAATAGATTTCACACGTTATATATATGAACCCACTTTTAAAAGTGGACTCAAATAAAAATTTATAACTGAAAATGAACTAAAGTTCAAGTATTCACTAAAAATAATAAACAATGAACAACTCGTTAAAAAATAAGATTGTCAACGGAACCATAGATTTCGTAATCTTTTTAGTTGTCTTCTGCATAACAGAGGCTATCATCGACCTCGTTATGGGTTGGGAATTATGGAACCTTTCAATCAGAACCACAAGTCAAGTAATGACTGTCATCTGCATTGCATGTGGCGTAAATGGCTTGGTGTTTACTTTTATCGGACGCTATCGCAGCAAGCGAAACCAAAAGAAGATTGACGAACAATACGGCAAGCTTTTTGATGAAGCTGGGATATAAATCCCGTGGATGTTTAAATAACGACATGAATGAACAATGAAAAAGGACAACGTTCTAACAATATTCACCCGAATACGCCAACGTTTGCATAGCACAGCACGCAACATCGCCGGACAGAATAACGCTGACGACGTGTTGCAGGATGCGTTTTGCAAGCTTTGGACGCTTAAGAAATATCCAAACGACCAACAGCAAACCGAAAACATCACCAATTCCATAGTGAGAAATCTTAGTATCGACTATAGAAGGGCTGCCAACAGAAGCATACAGTCGGACATTGACACCAACGACACAGACAACTCAAAAGAGCAGGACATTCGTGAGCTTTTTGATTCGGTGAAGAAAATCATTGATCTTAAACTGAATGACACTCAACGCAATGTGTTGTGGATGCGCGACTACGAAGGCTATTCGTTTGAGGAGATAGCCAAACAGACGGGCATAACGGAGGTGAACGTGAGACAGATATTGTCAAGAGCACGCAAAGTTATTCGTGAAACCTATAAAACAATTAACTAATGGCAAATAAAGAT
>CAKQFF010000030.1 GCA_934230685.1 uncultured Prevotella sp.
ACTCTTACTTGCCAACCAACAAAGATTTTGAATTTTAATGCGGTTGGTCTGTTATAGAGTTTGTCTTCGTTATAAGCGCGTACTCCACCAATACAAAGGTGAACCGATTGCCCATTGATAGTTTTTGTAAGGTTCTTGACGTGGCAGCAAAAAGCCAATCTCTGATAAAATACCGTCTTGTCTGCATCTGTCAATTCACTTGCTTTCTTGTGTTGAGCTGATGGTATTCTTCCAATAATAGGATGAGAAACCCTGCACTCAACAGGTGTAAGTTCTCCAAATACTTTCTCGGCAACACTTCTTACAGAACCAATAAAATTCTGGTGTGCTAACGTTAATGTGCCATCAACAAAAGTAGGAATTACGTTCTTTGTTTGCAACTCTTCAAGCGTGATACTCTGAGTGTTGCTTTCAATGAAGTTAGGATGGTTGTCACCCCAATCTTCTTCTTCAATAACTTCAGCCTCGATTATATCATCTGATTTTTCGAGACCCAAGGTTATGTCTGATGTGATAGTCCCTGCTGTAGGAACAATCACGGCTGTAGTTGCTTCTTTCTTCTTCATGTTGTTATTCTTTTTGAAGTTGTTAGCAAACTGTAAAGTAACTTAGTCGTGGGAGGAAAGGAAAGCGTATAATCTTTGCCTTCATGTTTCTCACGAGTTCCACCTTGCCATTCTTATTGATGGCTTTGATGATAAGTTCTGATTTAGTTGTTTTGTTCATGTTTATTATATTTTGAACAGTTAAAACTATGGGAGCAATCAGATTTGATTTTACTGGTTGCTCCCGATAATTTTTTCCACCCTTTGAAGAAAAATGTTATAGCCTCCAATAGGGTAATTATTGTGTCGAGCTTTTCGTTTTTACTCACATACAGGCTCAACTTTGTTTGTTGTGTCGGTTGTCATTACAGGCTTTACCGACTTTTTGTTCTTGTACTTGCCGTAGATGGTTTTTCCAAGGTCTGCGGCTTCGATTAAAGTGACAGCTACACAAAGTACACGGTAGCCAATCACAAGAGTTTTTTTGATGTTCATTTTTTCTGATATTTTACGTTGTTATTAAATTGTTTTGTCTATTCTATTAGTAAGGCTTTTAAGCGATAGCAGAAAAGACAAAAAAATAGAGGCTCAAAAACACTTTGGTTTTTGACCTCATAAATAAAACTTCAAGCATCAGCCTGACCTGCAAATTAACCGCATCATAAGGGTTAAAGTTCCAGCCAAAGCCAAAGTTCATGTTGTTCCAAATTCATCATCTGGCAATCCCTTTCTTTATGCTTTGAAGCTCGTCAAGAATTTTGTCCTGACGATTTGATATATTTACATTCAACTATAAGAGTATCAAGGCTTTACAAACGTTCGTTTTTATACCACCCACAAAAACAGGCAAATAAAGAACAAAAAGCCTTATATATGTAACAAAGTCAAAAGTAACGATTATGTTTGAATATATGTTTTCCCTTGTTACCGATGAATTTAAAGTAGTTGGTGAAGGACAGGAGACTCAACACTCCAAGGAACAGAATAAGGTTGAGAAATCGGTAAAAGGCAAGTTTATCAGAGACCTTGAAGCACTCAGAGATAATGGATATTCTCTTACCTCTGGAAGTAATATTGAAATTAGCTTACAAGACATTTTGAAGATTTGCCCAAGAGACAGAAGAAGAGTAGATGCCTATAACTCTTTGAAGTCATATCTCAATGAAGAGTTTAGCTGTACTCTTTGTATCACATCACAAAAAACTAAAGGAAAGGAGGATTAACTATGAAATTTTTAATACAGGGAATAGAAATTGATACCACTAAAGTAAAATATAAGCCAGCATTGGAAGATGTACTTTTGATGGTCACTAAGACTTATTATCCAGATATTAAACTAAGCAAGGTTGAATATGATTTTGACGAGAAAGATAAATCTGTCATCCTAACATTTTACAGAGAAACAAAATATCATCTTCTTGGCGATATTAAAGATGTAGATGCCAAATTGATAACAGGACTTCCAGAAGATGTTTTTTATCCTACTCCAGGTAAAAACTACTTTTTCTTGTTAGGTTATGCAGATGGATATTATGTTGACCAAAAGGATATTAAAGATGAATTTATGTCCTGTCAAGCTATAGAAGATGTTAAGGATGTAAACTTCAGTACATCTGATAGTTACTTGAAGATTATGATTTATGGTAAGTAAAATTAGGGGAAGATTAGCTCAGTACTAAATCTTCCTCCTTTTCTTTTGTCTTGGGAAATTGTCTTAGGGTTAAATTTACTATACCTTTATCTTCTTGCAGTCGATAAAGGATATGTTATTATGATAATATAGGTGTAATTTCTTTGTCTCTATAATATATAATATGTGTATGAAGTTTTTACACCTCTTAAATGTATATTTAGGGTATCTCATTCTGTAAGGAATGAGTACAAGTAAGTTTATCCCCAAGTGAATTTATTACAAAACCAAGGATATTCCAAATTTCTGCAATATACTGATTAAGTGTTTATAGTCTCTTCTCTTTTTATTCTTGCCTATGAGATTGTTGACTTCTTTTAAAGGTATGTTTATGGTTTTATTCTGATTACTCTCTGCTATCATTTGGGGGATATAAGGAAATCTCTGAGATAACCTTTCAATTTGACTGATAACTCTTTTGCCATTATTGAGTTTCTTTACCTTATCTCTCCAGTCTATATGCTCTTCTGGAATATCAAGAATGTTCTGGTTAAAATACTTCTCCAAGGTCTGTATAAAATCTCTATTGTGGTCATCTGTATAAAATACTTTGATGTCATTGTCCTGTCTGATACTTATTCTTGTTATCAACTGAACATACTCCCAAAGCATATATCTTGTAAGAGTCGTGTTTGTTTGGAAAACCTTGTTAAATTTTTCTGAAGAGGTTGAAACTGGAAGAGACCATTTACCAAGGAGGATTATGTTACTGTAGTCCTTAAAGTCATTAACAGCTTTACTTTCAGCACTTCCGTAATAGATAATACTGTAGAGGTCTTGTGGGATATTTGCTTTAGTCAGTTCATCAGAAAGTAAAGCAACAATAGTACTATCATTACTGCTTTGAGCATCACTTGTTATCCCATTATCTTCACCCTTAAAATCATTCCAACAGGTAATGAGAGTTCTTCCTTTTACACAGGAAAGAATAGCGATTACGGCTTTAACCATACTCTTTATTAACTCTTGATGATTTTTGCTCCTACGGTTAAGATTGGGAACATTAAAGCTATGGAAGTCAGCCTTAGCTCTGTACTTATTCGGGATGTCAATAAGTCTATATATGCTTGAATCCTTGAATAGTACATCACCAGCACCTTCCATAATCAACACAAGACTATTATTTGTTTGGAAATCACAAGGGGAGAATTGGATTACCGCATCACCTTGTGCTTTCATCATGTTTGAATATTCACTTTCAACAATAGAGAGAGCTGTTTCTGTCTTTAGCTTTCCCAATGCTGTTGCCGTGTCAAATAAAGCAGCATCAGAGTGAGCAATGAATGTGTTATAAAACTTTTCCATTGCCACAAATTCTTTTGCCTTATACCCACCATTACCATCATCTGCCCCAAGAACACCCAAAAGCTGTTTAGATACAGTTGCATACTTTTGTATAAAGCCAGGAATCTCATCAATGATAATCCAACGGCGAGTATTGGGATTATTCATCAACTTCTTCCAGTCACCATCAAAAGGAGGCAGGGCTACACAATTTTTATTGTAAAGCAAATATACAGGGGGATATTCTGTATAAAGCCTAACGTTGGTCATAATCAACACTTTCTTCTTGGTTACTTCTTCTGGGGTATTGGCATATTCATTCTGAACATTATAATCAGTTTGGGAATGAATAAGCATAATGTCTGTTGCAGCCAAGCCTAATAGGTTCAGCAAGTCGTAGTACAAGGTGTTGGCACTAACGATGGAATCAACCACAATCAACATTCCTTCCATATAGTGTGCCAATATGAATCGTTCCAACCAGTAAGTTTTACCTGAGCCACATCCTGTACTCAAAATAAAATTACCCACATCATCAGGCAATTCCACGTTACAATTCTTTAAGTTGATTTTTAATATTGCCATTACATATGATTTTTAAATTATTGCTTTTTTGTCTTTTAAATAACGATACCAACATGACTAAAAATCATGCAGGTATCATTATTAAAATATAGAGGAGGTTTTACAGCACAAGCTAAGACAGACCGAGTTTCTTCTTACGACTAGAGATAGCTCCTTCATTGCGTCCAAGTAACTTTGAAATATCACGAGTTGTAAGTCCTTGAATGTGGTATTTTTTCAACATTTCTTCTTCCTCTGTAGTCCACGGATTATAAGCCTTTTTATATTTCACTTTCAATTCATCCATGTGGCTTGTTGCCATTGGGGAATTCGTAAAAGAAGGGAGGATCGGAACAAGAGCCTGAGATTGCAAGGAATCTGAAGGCAAATCTTTTTTGATTGCAAACAATGCTCTGGCTAATTTTTCCATTTCTTCATGGGTGAGACTTATAGTGCCTGTAACCACACCTCCAATCTCTTGCTTTAAAACAACTCCGTGGTCGCCAATGTCAATGTGAACCCTACCTATTACACTATTGACATAGTGCTTTTTGTAATTTTTTGCCATACTTATAACTTTATATTTTGCTGTCCCAAGAAGAAAGAGAAGGCTTTGTCAAGAATCTGCTTACGCTTCTCATCTTTTCGCTGCACCTTGGTACTCTTGGCAGCCTTAATATCTGCAACTTCCTTGTCTGTGAGAGTATTGATAAACTCCACCATTATGTCAGTAGCCCACTCAACACCCTTTCTGTTGGTTAATTTTTGAAGGGACAAGACAATCTCTTTCGTAAACTCTTTAGTCTTTATAGTCTTGTCATCCCCCTCTCCAAATCTATCTTTGAGAACTTCATGAATACGTTTGCCATATTCAATGTTTACGAAGAACTCACTCTCATCACCGTTTGCAACTTGTCTTGCTGTGAGGCGGTCAGGTTTGAGTGTTGCCAACTGACAGGCTGCTTGATACTTATAGCCCTTAGAAACAAGGTCGTTTATCATTACCCAACCCTCATGAGTATTATCACCATCTTCTATCTGACGCTTGGCTACCATGTCCTGAGTTTTCCACTTAGAGACATTGATGTTTATCTCAGTAAACGCTTTGGCGAAATTATAATAACCATTTTTGTCCTTCATCGGGAAATGTCCCATGATGAGAGGCCACTCTTGTACAGTTTGCAAGAAGTCTACTCTACCATGCCCATCCACAATGACAATACCATCAGAGTTTACAGGCTTGTCTTTGTTAGGGTCATTGGCAAATCGCTCTATTTTTATGCCTGCCTTTTCTGCCATCGGTACTGTTATGACAATCAAGCTCTGTTGTGCGCCATTTTCAAGGATAGAGCGACCTGTCTTCTGCTCATCTGCGCCATGAGTACGATTTACACCAAGACCATAAAACTCAACACCCGCATCTTTAAGTCCCTTCAAGTTCAAAGAAGCAACATCGTCATTCGGGAATGTTGAGACACAATTAGGATATTGCTCTTTAACACGCAGCATCTCAAACTCGCAAAACTCTGTAAATGCCTTCAGGTTTGCCTCTTCATTGCTCTCCTGAGTGCTCGTCTGCTCAACAGCTATGTTTTCCGTTTCTTTACTAATTGGCTTTACAGCCACGTTTTCTAATTCATTTGTCATAATTCCTTATTTTTTGTTGTTAACTGCTGATGCGTTGCGTCTTGCTTTCATCAATTCAAGAGCCAAGTCCGCATCAATTACTATTACTTTGCCATGTTGACTGATTGCTGGGTTTAAGATGCCACTGCTTTTAATTTTTGAAGCGGTAGATTTACATACTCCAAGCAGTTTAGCCAGTCCTGCCAATCCGTAAACCAGATGTTTTTTAACCTCTGGCGGTTTGTCGTGGGGATAGTCTGTAGGAGTTGCAAACATATCCTCAATCATTTCTTTCAAGTCACCCAGTGTTGCCTGGATGATAGGCTTGCTTTCTTTTTCCATGTTTATTTTGCGAGGCTTTAGTGCCGAATCGCAATGCAAAGGTATTAATGGATTTGGCGATTAAAGAATAAAATTATCCCAAGCGGATTGTTGCGGAAAACATTTTTTTTAACGGAAAAGTTTTGGGAAGTTACGGAAAATGTTTTCCGTAAAACGGATTGTAATTTGACTGATTAGTGGATGCTATAGACACAAAAATAGCCATCGCCCTAATGTGAACGACAGCTATTATGTGCTACTCAAATATAAGAAGCATGATAACTATATATGTGATGTTCCAAAACATAATTACTATACCCTCAAATAAAATAGCATAATGGGGGGACTATTAGGGGGACTACTTTGTAAGATTTATGGCTAAAGTACAGTATTAGGCAAAAGCACAAGTTGCAAATGGGTACAATCTTTCCCAATCATAAATCAACAAAAACACCCAAAAAGACGGACAACAGCGCAAAGTCAGTGTTAAACAAATATAAAAATAATATTGCGCAATGGGGGACTACTTCGGGGGACTACTTAAAACTATAAAAAGAAAAAGTCCTGTAAATCAAAGACTTACAGGACTCTGTTGCGGAGAGAGAGGGATTCGAACCCCCGGTACCTCTCAGTACGCCGGTTTTCAAGACCGGTGCATTCGACCACTCTGCCATCTCTCCAAGGATTCGGGATGCGATATATGTAGTCTCGCTATTCGCTACGGTTTGTTTATCCGTCTTGCTTATTTGCGGGTGCAAAGGTAGTGTTTTTTATTTATCCTGCAAAACTTTTTGCGACTTTTTTTTAGGAAAATGATAAAAAACTTGTTTTTTGCCCTTTTTCATGGATAAGTATATATAAATAATGTGGATTGTTTGATTGAAAATACTTAACTTTGCACCATGATTTATCCAAGCAATTTTGAAAACAAGATACAGTTCAGCGAGATTCGCTCTCTGCTGAAAGGCTATTGTCTGAGCCAGTTGGGCAAGGACAAGGTAGACGCAATGGCGTTCAGCGATAACGCTGAGCAGATAAACACGGCGTTGAGGCAAACACGTGAGTTCCGCCGTATGCAGGAGGAGACGGATGATTTCCCGTTGCAGTTTTTCTTTGACATGCGTGCCTCGATAAAGCGAATACGCATAGAGGAAACACATCTTGAGGAGAACGAGATATTCGACTTGCGCCGCTCGTTGGAGACCATAGCAGGTATTGTGAAGTTTCTAAACCGTAGCGATGACGAAGGCAACTTCGACTATCCCACTTTGCACGACCTAACAGAAGATGTGCTGACATTCCCCGACCTGATACGCCGCATCGACCAGATACTCGACAAGTATGGCAAGATAAAGGATACAGCTTCGCCAAAGCTTGCAGAGATACGCTCGCAGCTGCGCAAGGCGGAAGGAAGCGTGTCGCGTACATTATATAGTATACTGCATGCGGCACAGAGTGAGGGTCTTGTAGACAAGGACGTGACACCTACTTTGCGTGACGGTAGACTTGTGGTGCCTATCGCTCCTGCCATGAAGCGAAGGATAAAGGGTATTGTGCACGACGAGTCATCAACGGGAAAGACTGTGTTTGTGGAACCGACAGAGGTTGTCGAGGCCAACAACCGAATCAGAGAGCTTGAGGCAGACGAGCGTCGAGAGATAATCGTCATACTGACAGAGTTCTCCAAACTGGTGCGTCCTCATGTTGACGACATTATATATGCCTATCAGCTATTGGCAGAGATTGATTTCATACGTGCGCGTGCCGAGTTTGCCAAGCTTACCAATGGCATAGAACCGGAAGTGGAGGCAAAGCCAGTGGTGGATTGGATTACTGCCAAGCATCCTTTGCTGTGGCTTGCCCTGAGGAAGCAGGACAAGCCCATCGTGCCTCTCGACATAATGCTCACTAAAGACCGCCATATACTCATCATCTCTGGTCCTAATGCCGGAGGTAAGTCGGTTTGCCTTAAGACAGTAGGATTGCTGCAATATATGCTGCAATGCGGACTGTCGATACCGGTGAGCGAGCGTTCGAAGGTGGGAGTGTTTGCCGACATCATGATCGACATTGGCGATGAGCAGAGTATTGAGAACGACCTCTCTACCTATTCATCCCATTTGCTCAACATGAAAAACATGATGAAGCAGGCCAACGAGCGCACTTTGTTGTTGATCGACGAGTTTGGTACAGGCACTGAGCCACAGATAGGTGGAGCCATGGCTGAGGCTGTGCTCAATCAGTTTGTGAAGAAACACGCGTGGGGCGTAATCACCACCCACTATCAGAACCTGAAGCATTATGCCGACTCGCACGACGGTATAGCCAACGGAGCTATGCTATACGACCGCCATGAGATGCGTCCTTTGTTTCAGTTGGCAATAGGTCAGCCGGGTTCGTCGTTTGCTATAGAAATAGCCCGCAAGACGGGCATTCCCGATGAGGTGATACGTGAGGCAAGCGACATCGTAGGCTCTGACTACATACAGAGCGACAAGTATTTGCAGGACATTGTACGCGACAAGCGCTACTGGGAGAACAAGCGACAGAATGTGCACCAGCGCGAGAAGGAGCTTGAGAAGACCATTGCAAAATATGAGGAGGAGATAAAGGAACTCGCACAGAAACGCAAGGAAATCCTGCGCCAGGCAAAGGAGCAGGCCCAGGAATTGCTGAAGGAGAGCAACCGCAATATCGAGAACACCATACGCGAGATACGCGAGTGTCAGGCCGAGAAGGAGGAGACGAAGCGATTGCGCGAGGAACTGAACGCCTTTAAGGAGGACGTGAGCGAGATAGACACCAAGTCTGCCGACGACCTTATAGAGAAAAAGATGCGACAGATTATGGAGCGCAAGGAGCGCAGAGAGAAGCGCAAGAAGGAAAAGAAGGAGAATGCCAACAAGCCAACAACCATTGGCAAGAACTTCCCAGCACCTTCAGCATCGGCCGAGCAGCAGACATTTGCCGTGGGTGACACCGTGCGCATGCGTGGGCTCACGACGGTGGGAACGGTGGAAAGCATCAGCGGCAAGGAGGCGACGGTTGTGTTTGGCGACGTGCGCACAAAGATAAAGATGTCGCGCTTGGAGCATACGGTGAAGACTCCGGAGGCATCCAAGCCCGCTACGTTTGGCGTCAGCCGCGAGACACGACAGACCATCGACTCGCACAAGCTCAACTTCCATCAAGACCTTGACGTGCGCGGTATGCGTGGCGATGAGGCTCTGAATGCCGTTCAGCACTTTATCGACGACGCTATACTTGTAGGCATGTCGCGAGTGAGAATACTTCATGGCAAGGGCAACGGAATATTGCGACAGCTGATACGCCAGTATCTGCAGTCAATACCCAATGTTACAAGCTGCAAGGACGAGCATGTGCAGTTTGGAGGAGCGGGAATAACGGTTGTGGATTTTTAAAATACTTTTATATTTCATCCACTCCCACATATCCGTGCATCACGGCATAGATGGTGAGTGCAGACACGCTGCGCATGCCAAGTTTGGTCATAAGATTTTTGCGGTGGGAGACAATCGTCGGCAGACTCAGATTGAGTAGGTCGGCGATTTCTTTGTTTATATGCCCCTTCACCACAAGCGACAAAACCTCAATCTCGCGGGGTGACAGAGGTGTGGAAATATTGCTTTCGGCATTAGGCAATGGCGGGAGATTGCGTCCGTGGGCATGTGCGTGTTGCTCAAGCATAAGGATGGAGCGCAGCAACTGTTTGGGCGGCAGGCTTGTGCATATAGTATGGAAAGAGCTTAGGGCCGACGTGTCGTCGGCAGCCGAGCTTGACAATACAATGGTCTTGTGGCGCATCTGCTGAAAGAAAGGCATATGGGCAAGCACGACACGCATGTCGACAAAGTAATGAAAATACTGTTCGGGGTGGTTGGCCTCAAGTTCGGCAAACGACCCAAATGAGTCGATGTGCATGATAGGCATTACCGACTCCAATAAATGAGTCAACCCCAATACTGCGAGAGTATTGGGGTCGACTATAGCGATACGTGGACTGTTGTTCATTTTATTTTCTCCAGAAACGTGAGGTGATATCGGTGAAGTCGTCGCCTGCAGCGCGCTTGTAGAGGCGCTGGTTGGTGGTGCGCTCCTTAAGGCATCCGAGATGTTCGATGTATGGACCAAGCTTGATGTAGTCGAAGTCGCGCTTGCGAATCGACTTGGGGAAGTGTTGTCTTCCACTATACCAAGCCACCTTTAAATCTTCATGCTCGCGATGCAGATACTGTGCAAGTTGGCTCACATACTTAGGGTCGGCATCTCCACCCATAAAGCAGATGCAGGTGATGTCGCCGCCATACTGTTTCATAAACTGGTCGAGCACCATGGGAGTAAGTGGCTTGCCAATATTCTCCCACAGATACTGGCTGTGGCATCCAGGACAATGACAGGGACATCCGGTGATGTTGATCGACAGAGTCACCTCGTCGGGTATTTCCTGGAATACGATTCCTGTGTTTAGATAATTGAGCATGAGGCTATCCAATTAAAGATAAAACATATTAGTCCTTTATCGACTTGTCTACCTCAGCGTAGTAGCGACGCTTGGCCTCTTCCTGACGAGCCTGAGAGAAGTTGCTCACACGCTTGAGGTAGCCGATGATACGTGTCATGTAGTCAATATTCTCGCTTCCGCAATGTGGGCACTTCTTGAGATAGCGCTTGTCGATGTAGCCACAATCGTTGCAGATAGTGTTTGGAATGTTGAATGTAAAGTAGTTGCATCCCTCCTTAGCAGCAACGCGCAGGAGCTGGCGATACTGAGGCTTTGAGAGGTGTTCCTCCAGATTCATGTGCAGAGCCGAGCCTCCGGTAAGGTGCTCGATGTATGGCGCACCGTGGAGTTTGAACTTGTCGACAATGTTGAGCGAGTCGTCCTCTACCACATAGAAATAGCTGTTGTAGCAGTCGCGCGGCACAAAATAGCCGTCCTCGCGGTCCCACTTGGCATGCTTTACGCCTACGTTCTCTGCGGGAATCATCTCGCAGTTGAACATAAGTTCCTTGGTGTGATATTGTTTGTTGTACTTCTCCACAAGACCAAGCACCTTCTGTACGAAGTGCAGATAGTCGGGATTGTCGTTGATTTTCAAGCCCATGAACTCGGCAGCCTCTACAAGTCCATTCACGCCAATAGTGAGATACTGGCGGCTCATATTGATGTAGCCGGCGTCGAACAGAGGCAACATGCCCTGATTCTGCAAGTCCTTGAGATTCTCATTGTAGGCACTCTGCACCTTATGGCAAAGGTCGATGATGTGGCCAAGGAACTCCATGTAGTCCATGTTGTTCTTTACGGCATACTGGATGCAACGGTTGAGGTTGATGGTGAGCACGCTCTTTGAGCCTGTAGACACGCCACCAGCACCGAGAGTGTAGCTGAAGCCATTGTCCTGAATCTGGTTGCGCAGACGGCAGCAAGAACTCAGGGAGTCGGCATTGTCGCTCATGTAAGTAAAGAAAGAGTGACCCTCGGAGTACATCTCGGCAGTAAAGTCGCCCCATTCCTTATCTATAACGTCACCGTCCTTAGAGAGCAGAGCCATGGTTTCAACAGGGAATGTGAGCACAGTCTTGGTGCGCTCATGGTTGAACCACTTCATGAATCTCTTCTGAAGCCAAGACAAAGAATCCCAGTCGGGCTTTGAACCATCGGGGAACATAAATTCGCCGAAAAGGCTCTCGAAGTAAGGTTTGTCATAATAAGCAATGTTCCAGAACACAGCCTGATAGTTGCGTGCGCCGGTAGGCTGGTTGATGGAATATACAATCTGCTCGAAGCAGTCGGTGATCATTTTGTCGATAGTGCGCTGCTTGTTGGAGAGGTCGACCACATCGCCCACATGCTGCCAATAGTCCTTGCCATACTCAAGACCGATGAAGTAGTTGAGGTACATAAGGAACTCAGGAGTGGCGCATGCACCACTCAGCATACTTGACACCATGAACACCATGTTGACGAAACCGCCACAGAACGACTTCAAGTTGGTAGGCTTGGTAGAGTTGCCACCGATTGACGATGTTCCACCAATGAGCCACGGGTACATTGTTATAGATGCACAATAGTTGGCAAGCGATGTCTCGTCGTTCTTGTAGATGAAGTGGTGATAGAGCTTATCGATATACTCATTCGCAAGCTCTTTGCCATACATTTTCTTGATACGATCGGTAAGCAAACGGCGGTTTAATCTGATGAAGTTCGACTTGGGAAGCTCGCCTATGAGAGTGGCGATATTCTTGTGCTCGACATTCGCGTTTGCGTCATACTTTGAGCTTGTTGCAGCGTTGGCTGCTTTGCAATAGTCTGTCAAAAATTTCAACTTGTCGATAGTCTCACGGTCTTCATTGTGACGCTGTCGATAGAGCATGAACGACTTTGCAACCTTATAAAAACCCTCGCGCATAAGAGCCTCTTCCACCTGGTTCTGGATATCCTCTACGGTGATACCTTCGTGAACGTCTAAGTGGCTGAGTACCTTAGAGATAACACTAAGATTAACCTCCTCGTTGACAGACTCGAAAGCCTTTGTTACGGCATTCATTATCTTGTCTAAGGAGAACTGATCCTGCGACCCATCGCGCTTGGTAATTAGAAAATCTTTCATTGTATTTAGTGATATATTTTTGACAACTTTTAAAATCCGAAAACGCAAAAAGTTTTCCATTTTGGAAAACTTTTGGAAAACTTTATTAGAAAAAGTTTTCTCGATTACACTCTCGAAATCGATTGCAAAGATAATATAAAAAAACGACTTGCGTATGCTTAGAGCATAAAAAAAGCGGAAAAATTTTCCGCCTTAAATCTTGTTAAAAACAAGTAGAATTATAGTTTCACAGAAGATATGTCGACAAGGTTATTAACTATTGCATAAATGGTCAGCCCTGCTGGACTGTGTATCTGTAACTTACGAGCAATGTTACGTCTGTGGGTGATGACAGTGTTGACCGAAATACACAGATGATCGGCAATTTCCTTGTTGGTCATTCCCTGCACGAGAGCCACAATCACATCCTTCTCTCTCTCGCCAAGTGCCTCTGTGCCCTCAACATTCTTGCCTATCATGTTGGATATTTTGGCTGTCACATCGCTCTGCTTCGACTTATGCTCCAGTCGTCTTACAGCAGGGATGAATATCTGTTCCTCCACCTCGGCGTGTAGCGCGAGCCATTCCTCATTATTATATATATCATATAAGGTGGCAGAGAGCTGGTTGTTGTGCAGGCCGTCGCTGGGCAGGTATTTGATGATTATGCTCTTGAGCTCGCGCAGCTTATTGCTCTCCTGTCCGTGGTGCTTGGAATACATGTCGATCTCGAAATCGCCCACAGGCTTGCCCTGGAGCAATGCCTCAACGTATGGGTAGACGTTGTTCTCCTCATATTTCATGTGGGCAGTAACCGAGCGGGCGTATTCATCATAAAGCTTAAGGATGAGTCGTGCGAGATTGTCTTTCTCGTCGAGAGCCTCCACAAGTTCCTTTCGGATGAAAGGCAACTGGAAGCCGAGGAAATACTCATGGCTCGCCTTGAGATATTGCAGAAGGGTAGGCATGGACAGCCGCGAAGCGTCGTCGAAGTCGCGATATCCATTTATCGTGAAGTTGACCACAGCAAGGAAAGTGTACGTGTCGACATGCTGTTCCTCGCACACCTGGCTCACGGTCTTGTCGCCAAAACCAAGGCTAATGCCGAAACTGCCCAGACTCTGGAGCAGATTGTAGTTATCCCGGATAAGAGAAATCATCTTGTCATCCGGCTCATACATTTTGTGATTTTTCATCTTATTGTATGCTTATACCTAATAATAATCTTGTATCTAATATATATGATATATATACCTATTTATATAACACGTGCAAAATAACAAAAAAAACGCGAGACATACAATCATTATAAATAGGTATTTTGATTTATTAAAGCTTTGGATATGGGCAAAAATACCTAAATATGATGATGAAACCGACACAATGACATTTACCCAATATTGAGTATTGCCCGATTTTGTTAATCATAATACCTTTGCAGTCGTAAAAAATCATTAAAAAACATGAATAAATCGACTATCGTTAGCATGGCTTGCGCAGCCGCAATGTGCGCTCCGCTTGCCTCACAGGCACAGACAGTAGCAGCCGACAGCGTGATGCAACACTCCAAAGGCAATCGCCTTAGCGTAGGCGGATATGGCGAAGTGGCAATGAGCCGCAACTTCTATAGCGACTCGGGCAACCGCTATAGTTCGGCAAGTAGCCGAAAGAACGATCCAAGTCATGGACGTTTCGATATTCCTCATGCCGTGATTTATCTTGGCTATGACTTCGGAAAGGGTTGGACCCTTGGTACAGAGATTGAGTTTGAACATGGCGGCACGGGTTCTGCCATTGAATATGAGGCCGAGGAAGCCATTGAGTTTGAGCAAGAGCAGGAACGCGGTGGCGAGGTAGAGCTTGAGCAGTTCTGGATTCAGAAGTCGTTTGGACGTTTTGCCAATATCCGTGCCGGACATATTGTAGTGCCTGTAGGTTTGACAAATGCCTATCATGAGCCGTTGAACTTCTTCACAGTATATCGCCCTGAGGGTGAAAACACCATTCTTCCTTGCACATGGCATCAGACAGGTGTGTCGTTCTGGGGACATTCTGGTGATTTCCGTTATGAAGTGCAGATGATAGCAGGTCTTGACGCTTGGCAGTTCTCGCGCGACCAATGGATAAAGCCTGGTACAACAAAACCGTTTGAGTTTGAGACAGCCAACAAGTATGGATTCTCTGCACGTGTAGACAACTACACAATCCCCGGACTTCGAGTAGGCTTGAGCGGCTACTATGGACAGTCGATGCATAATGCCGTGCCTCACGACATGGAGACAGGCAAAAATAAGAAGATAAAAGGCAACGTGTATGTGGGTGCGGTAGACTTCACATATAACGCCCACAACTGGGTGGCCCGCGGCAATGCTGACTATGGTTATGTGAGCGACGCTAAGACCATCAGCGCGATACGCAAGCCTGGCACACAATACGTTAAACCCTACGAGAGCAACCAGACATTTGGCTCACACGCCATAGCCACAAGCTTTGAGCTTGGCTACGACATTTTCTCGCAGATAGCAAAGCTTCGTGCCGACAAGCAGAAGCTCTATGTGTTCGGTCATATTGAGTACTACAATTCTTGTCTTGGCAGTTCGAAGGAATATACAAGCAAGAAGATATTCGCAGGCGGCATCAATTATTATCCGTTGCCACAGATTTGCGTGAAGGCAGAGTACAGTTACCGCAAGCTCAAGTCGCAGTATAACGATGAGCCGGCTGTGAACATTGGGGTTGCTTATCAGGGACAGTTCCTTTAAGAAATAGGTAATAGTTTCTTTCGGAAGAATGTAGTAATTGTAACTTAAATAAAACAAGTAGTCATTTATAGAATAACCAATAGTAATAATCAATAGTAGTAAAAAAGATGAAAAAGATTCAGAATTACGTGATGGCGTTCCTGCTTGGAGCCATGACAATCGGATTTACAGCTTGTGGCAGCGACAATGGTGGCGACGAGGAGTTCAACCTTCCTGAGGTTGGCCAGGCTACAACATCAGTAAGCAGCTCAGACAAGGAGATGCAGAAGGTGGCAAAGAACTACGTGCAGGCAGTTGTTTATCCTACATACCAGGCT
>CAKQFF010000031.1 GCA_934230685.1 uncultured Prevotella sp.
ATGCAAGCATTGGGTAATTTATTGTTATCCAATGACTTGCTTTCTTGTAAAATTACAAGTCTGCTAATTTAAGGATGAAATAAAAAAACATATGGCTTAACTTCTGACTCCTTATCTTCTTAACTTCTAACTTCTCAGCTGCTCTTCTGCATCCCATAAAGCCACGCTGCTCAGCACCACTACAGTAAGCATAGCCATGATTATTGTGGAGCCTGAGGCTTGGATGTGCGACATGAGCGAGTGGAGGTCGGGTTGCGCCATAAGTATGCCTAAATCAGCTTTCGGCAAGAAGCTGCTCATATAGACAGCGGCTTTGCCAAAGTAGCCTTTTATTATGTCTATGCCATCCACAAGGAAGAAAGCCACTACACAGGCAGCCCACCATAAGGCTGTCCACAGGTTGTAGATAATGCGCTGGCGTGCAGGAACTTCTTCCTGCATACGTTGCATCACATTACGAGAAAAGCCGTTGTCGGCAATATGCATACGCACACTGTCGGCGAAGAATCTGCGCAGCAGTTCCTCGTCGACAGTAACATTATTGCTTATTAAATTCTTTTCGTTGTTCATAAGTCAAAAAAATTATAAGACTGATATTGATAGATTGACTATATTTCCTTATTTGTCGTATCCGTTATTCCGAAGAAACGCTGTTAGTTTCTCTTTTCCTCTGAACAGATGCGACTTGACTGTTCCTGCTGCCATGCCCGTAATCTCCGAAATCTTGTCAATAGGATAGCCGTCGATGAGTTGCAGTGTGACACAGGTGCGCTCCTTGTCGCCAAGTCGTCTTAGTGCATCGTATACGTCAAGTTTCATATTGGCATTGCTATTGTAGGAATGATGGCGTATGGCATCCGATGAGTCTATGTCGTCGGTAGGGCGCAACCGTCTGTGATAGTCGTAGAGCACATTGCAGGCTATGCGATAGAGCCATGTGGAGAAAGCTGCTTGACCGCGAAACTTCCCGATGTTGACGTATGCCTTGATGAAGGTGTCCTGGGCAAGGTCATTGCTCAGTTGCTCATCTCCTAATGTCTGGTGGAGGAAGAATCGCCTTATAGGTGACTGATATTTCACAACCAGACGGTCGAAAGCCGTACGGTCGTGAAACTCAGCCACCTGAGAGACAAGAGAGAGATCGTTATTTTCCTTCATTTTTTTTATATTCTACTATATAGACGCACGAGACGCCGAATTTACTACGCTTGGGAGTAGAAATATTTGTTTCAAATTACTTCTTTTTATCCTCATCACCGAATGTCAAGTCGGATATGTCGCCATTGAAATCGTCGAAATTATTGAAGTTGTCTTCGTTGTCCTTATCCTTGCGTCCGAACTTACTGTTGTAGTTGTATCTTACCATAAACATTTGTCCTGCTCCAAGACAAGCTACGAGTCCACCTATACCTGCCAGAGACTCTGCACCAAGAAACCAGAAGAAAACCATAAGTCCTAAACCTATCGATACGTTCTTGATGCCGCGTTGCCACATATACTCTGGCGACTTCTTGCTGAGTGGCATGTCCTCTTCGTTGAGCATTTGTCCTGTCTCCATTGCTTTCTCTGCCAAGTGCACGCGGTCGTTGTGGCGCTTAATGAGATAGCGGATAATGAGCAGCACTATTATCAGAGGCATCAAGAGGAGTATAAACGTGAGTAATACAACTATAATGAATGCTACTCCTGCAAAGTTTGTCGAGCTGAGATGGGCAAACCACGAGAATGGGTTGTCGAAGTCGCCCTGGTCAAAGCTGTCGTTGTCGGTTGCGGGAACCGTTGTGTCATAAGCAGCAGAGTCAGTGGCCACTGATGATGTGTCTGAATAAGCCTCAATGCCCTGGTCTTTGCTTTTGGCGGAATCTTTGGCTACTGTCTCCGTGCGGGGTGTGTGGCGGTGACGTTGTGCACTAACCGTAGCTGAGCTTCCAAGGGTGAGAAGCAGCGCCATTGATAGAAGTATTTTTTTCATTGTTATGTATTTTTTTTATTTATTGTCGTATTGTTTTGTTCTTATTTCTGATTGTTTGACGAGCGAGGATGGAAGAAAGTTGCATGAGCGTTTGAAAATTTTGAAAAAAGCCGTAACTTTGCACTATACTATATTATAATATTTACCATGCTTATACTTATTACAGTAGTAATCTACTTTGCGGCACTCATGCTTTTCAGTCATTTCACAGCCAGTCGTGCCGCCGACAACCAGACATTTTTTCGTGCCAATCGCCGTTCGCCATGGTATATGGTGGCATTTGGTATGGTGGGAGCTTCTATCTCGGGCATTACGTTTGTCAGTGTGCCTGGAATGATTATGCGCACCGACATGACCTATATACAGACGTGCATAGGTTTCATTCTCGGTTATTTTGCCATAGCCTTTGTGTTGCTGCCCGTTTACTATCGGCTTAATCTCACAACTATTTATACTTATCTCAAGGAGCGGCTTGGCGAGCGGTCGTACAAGACGGGGGCCTGGTTCTTTCTTGTGTCTAAGATGACGGGAGCTGCTGTGCGCTTCTATGTAGTATGCATCATACTCCAGAGGTTTGTGCTTGATGCCTTGGGCGTACCTTTCCCGTTGACAGTTGTGGGAATGGTTGCGCTTATATGGCTATACACGCGTCGTGGTGGCATAAAGACATTGGTGTGGACCGACTCGTTTCAGACCACATGTATGTTTGCTGCCCTTATCCTTATTATATATAATGTGATGGGAGAGTTGGGAATGTCGCTGTCTGAAGCTGCCAAGGCTATAGCTGCCGACAGCCATAGCCGCATGTTTGTGTTTGATGATTGGATGTCGACACAGAATTTCTTCAAGCAGTTCTTCAGCGGAGCCTTCATTGCGATAGTGATGACCGGACTCGACCAGGACATGATGCAGAAGAACCTCACATGCCGTTCGCTGCGCGAGGCTCAGAAGGATATGTGTACTTATGGTTTTGCCTTTGTTCCTGCCAACCTTTTGTTTATGGCTCTTGGCGTACTGCTTATGTTGCTTGCACGTAGAGAGGGCATCGAGTTGCCCGCGAGTGGCGACGAGCTGTTGCCAATGTTTGCTGCTACAGGACGATTGGGAACCGTGGTTGTGGTTTTGTTTACTATAGGCATTGTGGCGGCATCGTTCTCAAGTGCCGACTCTGCACTCACGGCTCTTACCACAAGCTATTGTGTTGACATTAGAGGACACGAGGGCGACGAGCGTTTGCGCAGGCGTGTGCATATGGGCATTGCCGTGTTGTTCGTGTTGTTTATATTGCTGTTCAAGATGCTCAATTCCACGAGTGTGATAGATGCTATATATATTCTATGCTCATATACCTATGGCCCGCTCTTGGGACTGTTTGCTTTCGGACTCTTCACGCGTCGCAAGCCGCAGGACAGTCTTGTGCCTTACATAGCTGTAGCCTCGCCGCTTGTATGTTTTGCGCTTGACAATGCAGCACAAAGTATGTGGGAGTATAAGTTTGGCTATGAGTTGCTGATGATTAATGGAGCGCTGACATTCGTGGGACTCTATTTGTCGTCGATTTGTGTGAGAAAAAAGAACCTTAAAGAATAGTGAGGTTAAAGGTTAGAATAGTTGGAAGAAGGTAGTTGAAAAAAATAGAGCCAAATGCTTTGCTGAATATTTGGCTAAGCATTTGGCTTTAACTTTTAGCGATCAACAGGAGCTACATTTTCTTTGATTTCTTTAGCTTCTGAACTCTCGCTGTTTACTCGTTTGCGTTTTCCTCTATATCTTCATCATCATCTTCCTCGTCGTCAACAGGCAATTCGCTGATAGGTATCTGGCGGTTGATGGCTGCGTTGAACGAGATTATTGTCTCCGAGCGTGACAAGCCAAGTGGCTGCAATTTGTCGTGGATGACATTGAGCAGATGGTGATTGTTGCGGGCATAAAGCTTGATGAACATGTCGAAGCCGCCTGTAGTATAGTGGCATTCCACCACTTCAGGAATCTTCTTCAGTTCTTCCACTACATCATCAAAACTTGCAGGATTCTGTAGGTACAGACCCACATAGGCGCAGGTTTCATATCCCACCTTTTCAGGATCGATGATAAACTGCGAGCCTTTCAGAATACCGAGATTGGTGAGTTTCTGTATGCGTTGATGTATAGCTGCACCACTCACGTTGCAAGAGCGCGCAACTTCAAGGAATGGGATGCGCGCGTCGTCGGCAATAAGCCGTAAGATTTTCTTGTCGAGTAAATCTAAATTATGATGTGCCATTTGTTATTGGTTGTTATTTGGGCACAAAGTTACTCTATTTTTGTGAGATTGACAATAAATGTAGTGTGAAAAGTTATAAATTGTAACTTTCGTGTTATTTTCTTTGTTCAGCTGAATAACTGATTTTTCTCACATTTGCTTTTCTTAAAGCTTGCTTCACATCGGTAATGAGCGACATTCGTGTGGCTTGGTCTGCCTTTAGCGAGACGGTTTGTCGCTGTTTGTCCTCAGGCGACATGCGCTGTCGTTCGGCAGTGATATAGTCGGCTATGTCGTCGGGTGTGGCGAGTTTGTCGTTTAGTTGAATGCTGTAGCCGTTGCTTGAGTTGGCGGATGGTTGGGTTGGTTGTGCCTGGTGTGTGGAGTGGGGGAGCTTACCTATATATATATACGACACGGCCGACTTCTTTACAAGACGAGTGAGCTCGGTGCCTTGCGGCACACGATACTCCACCTTTATGGTTGTCTTGCGCATGTGTGTCACAACCATGAAGAAGAAGAGTACGGTGAAGATAAGGTCGGGCAGCGACGAAGTGTTGAGTTGTGGCATACTGCGCCGTGAGCGGTTGCTGAAAATCATCGTTCGCCTCCTTCCTTGTTTTCTGTTTTTGCTGTTGTGGTGGGTTGTATGTCGTTGTCTTGCGGTATGGCCGTGGTGTTGTATGTCTCTGAAATATGTTGCGGACAAAGGTCGCGCACATGATTGCGTTGCTTCTCGTTGAGGGCTGCATAAGGTCGGTGGTACTGTCGCTGTGCTATTTCGTTGCGCACAGAGTTGTAGGCTGCCATTATCTCGTCCTCAAGCTTGAAGTAGGCATTATAGTCGGCTGCAGGGTCGGGGTCGACATATATTACATGTTGTGTAGGGCGGTGGCGTATGAAGTCGGCAATCTTTAAGCGCAGGTTTTCCGCAGCCACAGGTTTGTCGTTCATTATCAGTTTGCCCGAATCTGTAATCTTGAAATCCAGCGTGTTCTCGCGGCTGACCTCAGTAGCGTCGATGGTCTGTTCCTTCTCGTTGTCGAGTGGTGGCAGCTGGCGCACGAGTCCGCGGTCCACATCCATTGATGTGGTGACTAGGAAGAACGTGAGCAGCATGAACGATATGTCGGCTGTTGAGGTGGTGTTCAGTTCGGGTACTATATGTTTTCTTCGCTTTATTAGCATATTCTCGTGTTATTCTTTATCTGCGGTTGCGTGTTATGCCATACACGAGGGCTGCCACGGCAGTAAGAATCATTATGATTGAAGTGCCGATAAACATGCCCGACATGCGTAGCCAAAACGTGTCGGCAAATAGCGATCCGTTTACTGTGAGTGCGTCGGTGCTCGAACAGAGATATGTGATGAGCAGCAATGCGGCTGTTCCTGCTGTCACTCCGAGCGTGATGCGGCGTGCCGGAATGTTGTTTACAATGCGGTTGCTGCCTCTGTTCATCCTCGCTTTGCGCACAAAGCTCCATACGCTCAGTATCAGAGTGCCTGCCACAAGCGCAAGCATTGACGTTATGAGGAATCCTGTGAGCAATGGGGCGTTATAGTCGGGGTTCTCCTCATAGGGAATGTCGAAGCCCACGAAGCGGAAGAGCAGGAACAATAGTGCGAAAAAGGCGATTATTATATAGAAGACAAGGTGGGAGACATTGCCCTCAACACGCCGCTTGCCGAAAAACTTAGGCAAGTGGCGGCAATCTGTTTTCTTCATCATGTGCTATTGTTTATTGGTTGTTCACCCCGTGTTTTAGCTTGTATTTCAGCAGCGAGTCGAGCAGGGTGATGGCACTCTCCTCCATCTGCGATGTGAGATGGTCGATTTTAGAGAGTATGTAGTTGTAGAACAGCTGCAGGATGAGGGCAACGATAATACCGAAGATGGTGGTGATGAGAGCCACCTTCATTCCGGCTGCCACGATTGTGGGATTGATGTCGCCAGCTGTCTGTATCTGCTCAAATGCCATAACCATACCAATCACCGTGCCGAGAAATCCCAACGAAGGTGCCATGGCTATGAACAGCGTTATCCATGAGCATCCGCGCTCCATGTTGGCTGCCTGCACCGAGCCATAGGCAGCCACCGACCTTTCTATGTCCTCGATTGGAGTGTCCACGCGCACAAGTCCCTGATAGCATATTGATGCCACGGGTCCGCGTGTGTCGCGGCATAGGGTCTTTGCGCCCTCTATGTCGCCTTGGCTTATTTTCTCGTCGACTTTAGCCATGAACCGCTTGGCGTTGATTTCCGACAGGCTGAGGTAGATGATGCGCTCTATGCAGAAGGCGAGACCAAGTACGAGAGCTATAGCCACGAGCGACATGAACGAGGCGTTGCCCTCGATGAACTTTGTCTTCAGTATCTGATGCAGTCCCATGCTCTCCTCGGGCTGTATATCTGTGGCGGCTTGTGTGGCTGCGTGGCATAATGTGGTGCATGTGGCAAGAGCCATGGTGCACAGTGTGATAAGTGTGGTTCTGTTGAGTAAATGTCTCATATATAAATACAAACTTATAAAGAAGTCTATCTGTCGAGTGTGCCAAACACTCTCTTTACGTTGTCGTTGGTGGCATCGGCAACTGTCTGCTCGTCCACTCCATAGCATTGGGCAAGCTTTTCGAGCACAAAGCGCACGTATGCACTTTCGTTGCGCTTGCCGCGCATGGGCACGGGAGCCATGTAGGGTGAGTCTGTCTCAAGCACAATTCGGTTTAGTGGCACAGTGGATGGCAACACCTCGGGCAGATGGCTCTTCTTGAATGTGAGCACACCGCCTATGCCGAGCACAAAGCCGGGGAATTGAAGCAGTTCCTCTGCCTCATGCTCATTGCCCGTGAAGCAGTGGAACACTCCTCCTGGCAGTTCGTCCTTGTATTTGCGCAGCATCTGCACCATCTCGTTCTGGCCCTTGCGGCAGTGGATCATAAGTGGCAGACGTGTCTCTATCGACCATTCCACCTGGCGCTCGAATGCCAAGAGCTGCTCGTGCTCAAACTCTCGCGACCAATAGTAGTCGAGTCCCACTTCGCCTATGGCTATGAACGGATGGCCTGGCTTTAGGTATTCGTGCATGCGGTCGAGCACTTCGCTCCAGTCTGCTCTTACCTCTTCGGGGTGCAATCCGAGCATTGGGTAGGCATAGCCTGGATATTGTCGGCATGTGTCGAGCACAGTCTCCACCGATTTGAGGTCGATGGCAGGAATGAACACATGGCTCACTCCTGCCTCTCGTGCGCGTTGCATCGTCTCTTTGCGGTCGTCGTTGAACTCCTCGCCGTCGAGATGTGTGTGAGTATCTATAAAATTCATCAGTCTTTGTTTTTCTCTTTCTTTTCTTCGTTGACTTCGCCCTTGCGGTAGTAGTAGATTATACCGTAGCGGCGACATTCGTCGAAGCGTGTCTCAGGTGGCAGTTCGGCAAAATGTTGCTCCACTTGATTCCATATGTCAATGAGCAGTTTGTCGACTTTTTCTCTCACCTCCTTCACTTCGTTCAGGGCACGCTCCGCCTTGTCGTTCAGGATGCGTTGCTGTTTGTACAAGTCGCTGAATATGTCGAAATGTGTTGCCACCATACCAATCGTTGGGTTGTAGATGGGGCGGCCACCGTCGGCTATGCGTCGTTTTTCGCCATCGATGATGCCTGGTGTCAGCTGGAAGGCGCTGTCCACGTTGTGGAGTTGGCGTATCAGCTCGTCGGCATCATAGGTGGAATAGTAGTCATGCAGCACAGCTGGTTTCATCTCTCCACGCTCAATCGACATGCTGAGCACGCGCACGAAATGCAGCACATAGGTGAGCATGTTCTTTTGCGGCTTGGCAAGGAGCTTATAGTTGCGCATCTGAGCCTCGTAGCTCAGCATGAATTGGCTGCTGAGTGTCTTGAGCTGGCCATGCAGACTCTTGGCCGTGTTTATCAACTCCATGTCGATAAACCGGCTCTTGGCTGCATATACATCGCTGTTGTTGAGCAGGGTGTCCAACGATTTCAGGCGCGCGGTGTCGGTTTTTGGAAATCTTCTGTAAGGCACTTTCTTTTCTGTTTTTTTTTAATAATTTCTTTTCATCATGCGCTGTGCGTAGGCTGTAAGTTCTGCCTTGCGCTCCTCTGCCACATTGAGTGCTGCAAGATATTTGCGGCTCTCCTCGAAGTAGTGGTTGATTTTCTCCTGAGCGAGTCGGTCGATGCCAATCTCGTTGTAGAGTCGTGTCACAGCTGCAATCTTCTCCTCGCGGTTGAACTCGGTAGCCGAGATCCAGCGCTCAAGTTCTGCACGCTGAGCGTCGTTGGCATGGTTGAAGGCATTGATGAGCATGTATGTCTTCTTGTTGCTTGTGATGTCGCCGCCAATAGCCTTGCCGAACACGCGTGTGTCGCCATATACGTCGAGATAGTCGTCCTGCAACTGGAATGCGAGACCAATCTTCTCGCCAAAGCGGTAGAGGTTGTCGGCGTCTTCGCTCGAAGCGTCTGCGAGAATGCCGCCAATCTTGAGTGCGCAAGCCAGCAGCACGCTGGTCTTGAGGCGTATCATCTCGATGTATTCTTCCTCTGTCACGTCGTTGCGGTGTTCGAAGTCCATGTCGTATTGCTGTCCTTCGCCAATCTCGAGAGCTGTCTCCGTGAAGAGCTTAATCACCTCAGGCATCTTCTCGGGGTCGCACTGAGCCATGCGCTGATATGCAAGCACGAGCATGGTGTCGCCAGAGAGAATGGCGGTATTGGCATCCCACTTGCGGTGAACAGTCTCGTGGCCACGGCGAATGTCGGCATTGTCCATAAGGTCGTCGTGCAGCAGAGTGTAGTTATGATATGTCTCAAGGGCACAAGCCGGCATGAGAATGCTCTCGGGATTGTCCTTGTAGATATTATATGCAAGAAGCATGAGCACGGGGCGGATGCGTTTGCCGCCCATCGACAGCACGTAGCGGATAGGGGCATAGAGCGAAGTCGGCTTACGGTCGTAGGGCATGTTGTCGAGATAATTGTTCACTAGTTGTAGAATTTGGTCTGCTGTTATCATATCTGTTTGGAATTTTAATGGTTTCTGAATATGCTGATTCTAAATGTTTATATCTTGAACTCTATTGGTATGGCAAACAAGGTGCGGCATGGTTTGCCGTTGCTCACACCTGGTTTCCAGTTGGGCATCATGCGTGCCACGCGCAGAGCCTCGCGGTCGAGCATTGGGTGCACCGACTTGGCTATCTTCAGGTCGCTCGTAGAGCCGTCGCGGTTGATGATGAATGTCACCACCACTCGTCCCTGAATGTTCTGTCTTTGAGCCAATGCAGGATAGCGCAGATTGTCGGTGAGCCATTTCACGAAGGCTGCCATTCCACCCGGAAACTCGGGCAGTTGCTCCACCACTCGGAAGTTGAGCGGGTTGTCGTTGTTGTCAACGGCCACTGGTTGCAGCGCCGGCGTGTCGTCGCCCTCGCTGTTGCCTTTGCCATTTTCGGTGGTTGTGCCGTCGCCCTCGCCTACGGTGCGCATTTGCGTGATGTCGTTGAGCTTCTCCATTTGCGATTTCTTGTCAACCACCTTGAGCTTTTGTGTGGGAGCCTTCTTTGCCTTTGGCTCCACAGCAGCGATCATGTCGCGTCGGTCGGGAGCGGGCATAAGGTCTGCATCGCTCAATAGGTCGTCGATTTGGTCGGCGTTGGAGCTGTCGGTAGCGTCGGACGTTGTGTATTCCATTGCTGCCAGAAACAGCGATAGTGCTACTATCAGTCCTATCAGGAATCCCGTGAGACGCTTGCTCTCCAAGTCGGCACGCTGTGATTTTTTTTGTTCCACCTTGTTATATATATTATGTAGAGGTCTTCTTAGAGATATACATGCAAAGTTACAGAAAATATTTTCAATAAGTCATATTTTCTGATATAGTTTTTCTATAGCCTTGATGGTTATTATTCCCCGGCTGAAATCCAGAAGTCCAAGTTCCTGCATTTCGTTCAGTTCTTTCGACACGGCGAGTCTTCCCAGGCCAGTCTCCTGGGCCAGTCGTGTCATCTTTATGTGTATGGTCTTTGCGCCAGTAGGTTTGGAGCAATGGAGGGCGAGAAACCGTACGATTCGTCCTCTTGTATCTTGTGGCATTGGTTGCCATGCCAGGCGTTCGTTTTTCTGCGACACGGTGGATATGGCGTTTAGCAGGTTGATGCGGAAGATGAAGAATTCGTCGGAGAGTTGCATTATGTCGTTCTTGCCAATCTCCATCAAGTCACATTCTGTAATGGCTGTGAATGTGTGTGTGTAGCGTTGTGTGAGTCCGAAGAGTCGTTCCGGTTGCAACATCTCAGGAGCCAGTATCGTTTCCTCTACTGAATATCCATGGTCGGCAGCCGACATTGTTGCAGTGGCCATGCCGTCGATGAGGAAAGCCATGCTGTGGCATGGCTCTCCCTCCTCGCGTATGGTTTTGCCAGGAGCAATCTTGCGGAATGCAAACTTGGTCTGGCCTATAATCTGCATCAGCTCGCTGTTGGTCAAGCCTTGAAACAGTGGCGTGGCAGCGAGTCTTTCATAGAAATTCATTTGTCGGCTCCTATGTTTATTTCAGAATCTTGTCCTTCATGCTTGGCGAGTACCACACCTGCATGTTGCCTTTATGGTCGGCGTATATCAGATATGCCATGAGCTCGGTGTGCTTGTCGAGCACCTGCTTGGCTTTGTCCAACCCCATCACCATGAACGATGTGGCGTAGGCGTCGGCCTCGGCACAGTGTTTTGCGAGCACTGTGGCAGAGAGGATGTTGTGCTGCACGGGGTAGCCCGTCTTGGGGTCGATGGTGTGGGCGTATTTCTTGCCGTTCTTATAGTAGAAGTTGCGGTAGTTGCCGCTTGTAGCCATAGCCATGTTCTTGACGTTGAGCACCGTTTGCAGTTCTTTGTCCACAGCGAGCGAGTCGTCGGTGGGCTTGGTCACTCCTATCTTCCATGGCAGGCGTTTCTCGCTGATGCCTTGTGCCACAACCTCACCTCCAATCTCCACCAGATAGTTGTCGATGCCATGTCGGCGCAGCAGGGCAGCCACAACGTCGCATCCGTAGCCCTTGGCTATCGCGCTGCAGTCGAGCATCACTCGCGGGTCGGTCTTTTGTATGCGCTTGTTCTTGAGCTTCACCTTCTTGTATCCCACCACCGAGCGCAGCGAGTCGATAGTGGCCTTGGTTGGAGGGTTTCCGGTCTTGAATCCGAATCCCCATGCGTTCACAAGCGGAGCCACCGTGATGTCGAACGCTCCGTTGGTGTTGTCGGCTATGCTTTCCGCAAGGTTGAACACGGTGTCAAACATCTCGTTTGTCTCCACGTCCTCGCCATTGTTGATGCGCGAGATTATCGACTTCTTGTTGAACATCGACAGGGCGTCGTCCACCTTGGCGAGTTCGGCGAGAATCTCATTGTTGAGGCTAGAGTCGTTCTGGTAGGTGATGTGGTAGAAGGTGCCGAACACCTGACCCTCGTCGTGCTGGTAGGGTGTGCTGCGCTGTTGGCGCACTATCACTACGGTGCCGATGATGAGGAACAGGAGGAAGGGAATTTGCCAGTAGAGTTTCTTTTTCATTGTCTTTATTGTGGAGTGAGTTAAAGTTCAAATATAATGTTGAAGGTTCCGCCGAGTCGCGAGCCTCCTTGTTTGCCGTAGCCTGGCACATACCATGTGTTGCCCACCGTGCCGTTGTCGCCAAACAGGTGGCGGCGGTAGCGCACGCTCCAGCCCAGGCGGAACGGTCCGGCTATCTTGGCGTCAACACCAAATACGCCCTCAAGCCAATGGTAGTTGGCTTTGATGTCGCGGATGTCGAAGTCGGCATTGTCGCCCCATATAGGGTCTTTCAACCCCTCTGAAGCCACATCAAACTTGTAGTAGCTGAATGCATAGCGCAGACCTCCGTAGATGCGGTAGTCGTCGTGCTTGTTCTTGGCTATGTTGAAGTCGATGCCAATGCGTGCGTATGGCGCTGAGGTCTTGTAGCTGAGCTTTGTGCTTGGGTCGTCGGCATCGGCCTTGCCGTAGCCAAGCTCGAATACGGGGAAGTACTTGTCGCGCAGGTTGACGCGCAGGGCTGCCTCGTATTGCCCATAGTCGCTTAGTGCCAGTTGTGCAGCGCCTATCAGGTCGGCTGATACTGCCACTCCGCGAAACAGGGCCACAGTGTCCTTCTCTGCCACAGCCTTTGTGCCAATCTTCTTTTGCGTGGAGTTTGTGCCTGTCTTCTTTTGCGCCGACACGGGCAAGGCAGCCAGCAGCAGGAGCAGGGCGACACTAAATGTCGCGATTCTTGAAGTAAATGAGGAAGTGCGCTTTAGTGTCATAGTAAGTCACCTTATTGTTATTAACCTTAATGCTGTCGATGGCATGACGCGTGAAGCGCACACCATTGATAGTGTGGAACACCGAGGGGTTGCAGTCCACCGACTCAAAGTGGGGCAGGTTCTCCTTGTCCACCCACACAGTGTCTGTGGTTGTCTCTCCTGTGCCGTATTGCTGCAGCGTGAAGTAGAATGTGTCCTCATTGCGTGTGTAGCTCATGGGCAGCGACAGGCTGTCGTTGAGTGTGAGTTTGTTGATGAGCACCGTGTCCTCTTCAGGATTGTCTTTCTGGCGCATAGTGGCAATGGTGAGCGTGTCGTAGAGCTTGTCCACCTCTCCCGCGAGCCTGAACGAGGCATACACGCGGTTGTTGAGCTGACAGTCTATCGACGAGCATGCCGACAGCATGCCCACCGCCACCACTATGCTGATGAATATTCGTGTGATGTTTTGCATTTAAAACAAGTTTCGTGTTTTTAAGTAAGTATTTATTTTTATATATGGGAGGCAATCTGTGAGAGAGTGTCAAAACTCAAATAATGCGGGCTGCGCTCGGCTTTGCCGCTTGCCTAAGCAAGAAAGCCCAATCTGTGAGGGTGTGGCAAGACCCAAACAAAAACGGGCTGAAAGCCCAATGTTCTCCATAGCCCAGGGCAACGCCCTGGGTATAAGGTATTTACGGACCCTTGCGCCCTGTAAGGGCAGCTCTAATAATCCATTGTTTTTACAGTTGCCCTTACAGGGCGCATTGTTTATTGAATGCTATATACCCAGGGCGATGCCCTGGGCTATGGAGAACATTGGGCTTTCAGCCCGCTTTTATTTGAGTTTTGACACACCCTCTAACGGATAAACACAACCCCTTCGCCCTGTAAGGGCGCTCTATTGTGCCACAGATAGTTGCCCTTACAGGGCGCATTGTTTTATTGAATGCTATATACCCAGGGCGTTGCCCTGGGCTATGGAGAACATTGGGCTTTCAGCCCGCATTGCTCCCTATTCCTTGCTCCCTATTCCTTAATCAGCGAAGCGTCGCATTTCAGCGTCTTCTCTATCTGGTAGTCGTTGCGGTTCTGCGACGAGCGGCTCACGAGGTCGCCTATGAATCCTGCCAGGAAGAATTGTGTGCCTATCATCATCATTGTGAGTGCGATGTAGAAGTAGGGCGAGTCGGTGACGAGTCGTTGTGGTATGCCCTGCGACAGACACCACAGCTTGTCCACGCCCAAGGCGAATGCCGCTACGAAGCCGATGAAGAACATCAGCGTGCCGAGGAATCCGAACACATGCATCGGCTTCTTGCCGAAGCTCGAGAGGAACCACAGGGTGATGAGGTCGAGATAGCCGTTGAAGAATCGGTTCCAACCCATAAACTTCGACGAGCCATACTTGCGTGCCTGGTGGTGGACGGGTTTCTCGCCAATCTTGTCGAATCCGGCGTTCTTGGCAAGGTAGGGGATGTAGCGGTGCATCTCGCCGTACACCTCGATGTTCTTCACCACGTCGCGGCGGTACGACTTGAGTCCGCAGTTGAAGTCGTGCAGATTGTGTATGCCGCTCACCTTGCGTGCCGTGGCGTTGAAAAGCTTCGTGGGTATGGTCTTCGACAGGGGGTCGCCCTGCTTGCGGTTCTGCTTGTAGCCGCTCACGAGGTCGTAGCCTTCGTCCTTGATCATGTGGTAGAGTGCGGGTATCTCGTCGGGCGAGTCCTGCAGGTCGGCGTCCATGGTGATCACCACGTCGCCCTGGGCCTCCTTGAAGCCGCAGTATAGGGCAGGACTCTTGCCGTAGTTGCGGCGGAACTTGATGCCCTTGACATAGGGCGACTGCTGTGAGAGTTTCTCTATCACGTCCCATGAATGGTCGGTGGAGCCGTCGTTCACGAAGATCACTTCAAACGTGAAGTTGTTCTGTTTCATCACTCGCTCAATCCATGAGTATAGTTCGGGCAACGATTCCTCCTCGTTGTATAGGGGTATGATGACTGTTATGTCCATAATACTAAGCTGTTTTTATGTGTTCTTTTTCCTTTGTCTTGTGTGTGTTCTCCTTTTAGTTTCCGCTCCTCACCCTTCGCATGCACACGGCCGCTATTGGCAGGCTGGTGATGAATCCGATTAGGATGTTCTGCATCATAAACAGAAACGACCACTGTATAGGGGTGAGCATTGCCACAAGGTCGATGTTGCTGTTCAGTTCGGCTTTTGATATGCCGCTCTGCTCATACATAGGGGCGAGCAGACGCATGCTCTCGGTAATCATTGTGACGAAGGCACCGTGGTCGAGAAAGCGGAAATAGGCAAACTGTGCGAGTGCGAACAGCAGTGAAGCATAAAAGAATGTGTAGACACCGTAGGCAAACGCACGGCGGAAGGAGATGAAGCCGCCAAGAATCTGGTCGCGGAACTTTGTCAGTCGCCATGCTATGATGAATGGTGTGGCAAGGGCGAGCAGGTTGCCCAATGCGCCAGCGGGAACAAGTGTGATGCACGCGAAACTGGCTATCCAAATCAATGATAGCACGAGTGCATCCTGACGGGCAAACGCCTTGAGCTGGATGAAATTTTCTATTCTTATCATTAAATAATGTGTATGTTTTATAAAACGAATGCAAACTTACGCATTTTTTCCCGTATATGGATAAGGATAGGCTAAATATTAGGTTTTTTCAACGAATTAGGAGGGGGAGGGAGAGAAGGAGTTAAGAAGTTGAGGAGTCAGGAGTTAAGAAGTTAAGGAGGGAGGATTTAAGAAGTTAAGAAGTTAAGGAGTTAGGAGTTAAGCCATTACCAATGATAATGAAAGGCAGTTAGTTGTAAAAAAGCCACAAAGCGGGAGTTAAAGAGGGAGGTAAATTCAACAATGCGGGCTGAAAGCCCAATGTTCTCCATAGCCCAGGGCAACGCCCTGGGTATAAGGTATTTACGAACAATGCGCCCTGTAAGGGCA
>CAKQFF010000032.1 GCA_934230685.1 uncultured Prevotella sp.
ATCGACCTCTTCATTGGCGGTATCGGTCCTGACGGCCACATCGCTTTCAACGAGCCGGGTTCTTCACTGACATCACGCACACGTCAGAAGACTTTGACTACAGATACTATCGTAGCTAACTCTCGTTTCTTCGACAACGACGTTAACAAGGTTCCGACAACTGCTCTTACTGTAGGTGTAGGCACAGTAATGTCGGCTCGCGAGGTAATGATTCTCGTAAACGGTCACAACAAGACACGTGCTTTGCAGGCTGCGGTTGAGGGTCCTGTTACTCAGATGTGGACTATCTCTGTACTCCAGCTCCACCAGCACGGTATCATCGTTGCCGACGAGGCTGCCACCGATGAACTCAAGGTTAGCACATACCGCTACTTCAAGGACATCGAGAAGAACAATCTGTAAAAATTAAACCCCGTATCATATGCACAAAGCATTGAACATAAAGAAAATCTCAGCTGCCCCAGTAGGGGCGGCTGAGATTTGTCGTATATTGGACGAAGCCAATGTGGACTTCGTTTCTGTAGACAACCATTGCTGGGCTGCCGACTATCCCTACAAACCCAAGTTTGAAGTGCGCATGGCTCATAACGGCAACCAGCTGCTCATCAATTACCGCGTGACAGAGGAGTGTGTGCGTGCAGTTGCACCTCATGACGACGGCAATGTATGGGAAGACTCTTGCTGCGAACTTTTCCTCTCGCCTGTAGCCGACGGCACATATTATAATATGGAATGCAACGCCGCTGGAACATTGCTTATAGGTTTTGGTCCTGAAAGAAACAACCGTGAGCGTGCTTCACAGGAAGTGCTCGACAAGGTAGACCGTTGGTCGTCGATGGGCAGAGCACCATTTGCCGACAAGATGGGCGAACAGACATGGCAGCTTTGTCTTGCTGTGCCCACAACAGCATTCTATCGTCACAACATCGAGTCGTTCGACGGATTGAAGGTTAAGGGTAATGTATATAAGTGTGGCGACATGTTGCCACATCCGCATTTCCTTTCACTCTTCCCGATAGATTTGCCTAAACCCGACTTCCATCGCCCTGACTTCTTTGGTGGTGTGGAATTTGAGTAGAATATAAAAAATGTAGGAGGTTAAGAGAGAAACCCCTCAACCTCCTACATACACGTTCTTTTTTATTTCTTTGGTTCAATATGAATCATCACAAACGTGTCTTTTCCCAATAACTGTCTTATTTCATTCTCCACCTCAGTAGCACGCTTATGCGCTTCGTTCAGCGGCATGTTGCCATCCATACGCACATGCACATCCACCGAAGAACGGTTGCCTATCTTGCGTGTGCGCATATTGTGAGGGTCGCTAACCTCTGGGCAAGAGAGAATTACTTTGCGTATCTCCTCCTCCACAGGTTCGGGCAAAGAGTTTTCAACAAGTTCTCCAAGACTCGGACGCAACTGTTCTACAGCAGCATGTATGATAAGAACACTCACGATAAGGGCCGCTATAGGGTCGAGCACAGTCCAATGCTGCCCCATGAGCAATGCTCCACCGATACCAATAGCTGTGCCTATTGAGGAGAAGGCATCGCTGCGATGATGCCATGCATTGGCTATAACAGCCTGCGAATTGACGCGTCGGCCCTCACGTTGTGTGTATTGAAATAGGGCTTCCTTAACAACAATCGACACTATTGCAGCCACAAAAGCAATCCATCCAGGCGACTTCAACTGCTCGCCATTAAGACATGCCCATATCTGCGTGAGACTGTTCCACATGATTCCAGCACCCACAAACAGCAGCATCAGTCCGATGACGGTAGTGGCAAGAGTCTCATACTTGCCATGACCATACTCATGTCCCCTATCCTGCGGTTTGCTTGATATGCGCACGAATGCAATCACTATGAAGTCGGTGATAAGATCGCTAAGCGAATGTACGCCATCAGCAATCATAGCCGAACTTCGTCCAAACACACCAGCCAACAGTTTTGCAGTACAAAGCAATACATTTGCAATGGCTCCATAAAGAGTCACGCGATAGATACGACGCTCTCTTGAGTCGTCTGCCGTGTCAACATTTTTTGGGCACGGCTCATTTTGTAAAACCATAATGCCTTTCTTTGATATTAATTCATAATGTTATGTTCTTTCTACTTATATAAATGAGCGATTGCAAAAGTATATATTATTTTCGAATACAGTAGGCTTTTTAAGTTATTTTTAGTAATTTCGCAACCTAACCATTTTAGAAAAGAAAAGCGACAATGACCGACAGCACATTCACCCCCGATCCCTATCAGCAAGAAGTGATCTACGCCCGTGGCGGATTCCATCTTGTGCTTGCCCCTCCGGGATGCGGCAAGACACAGATACTCACCGAGCGCATACGCCATGCCCATAACGCTGAGGGCATAGCCTATGCCGACATGCTATGCCTCACATTCACCAACCGTGCAGCAAGAGGCATGGTAGAACGCATACACAACAATATCTCCGACGATGCCGTGGGCGATGTTTTTGTTGGCAATGTGCATAGATTCTGCTCCAAATTTCTTTTCTCCAACGCTCTTGTGGCGGCTGAGTCGAGTGTCATCGACGAGGACGACGCCATCTCTATCATTGCCCGTTATCTATGTGACGACGAATATACCGTGATGTGCAATCCTAACCGTCGCCGCGAATACAGCAATATCCTGCATCTTGAAAGCATGATGCACCAGATACGCCACAATCACCCCAAAGCCATACGTGTGCATCCCGACTGCATCAACGCCAATGACATTGCAGCCATGCGCCGCATCTGCGAGGTTATAAAACGGCCTTTCGACGCTGCCGCAATGATTGACATCTACGAGAATGTGGACGCTTACCGCGACCTCACACAATCGGACACATGCGACTATGGCGACAGACAAATCATAATGAAACTACTTCAGAAGATGTCGCTTGCACGTCATTACCAGCTCTATAAGCGCCAAAACCATCTGCTCGACTTCCACGACCTGCTTGTGCAGACATATGACGCACTGGTGTCCGACAGCAAGCAAACACAATACAAGCGTTATCCTTGGGTGCAAGTGGACGAGGTGCAGGACCTTAACCCCTTGCAGATGTCTATCATCAAGCTGCTCACAGCACGTCCGTTCCACACTGTGATATTCCTTGGCGACGAGCAACAGGCCATATTCTCGTTTATGGGGGCCAAGCTCGACGCTCTCTCTGCATTGAAGCAACAACCTAAGTGTCAGCTTCATCACCTGTCGGTGAACCACCGCTCACCTAAATATCTTCTCGACATATTCAACACCTATGCCGCCGAAGTGCTGAAGATTGACCCCGCGCTATTGCCAGAGGTGGGCAAGGAGCATCCGCAGAATATATTAGGCAATGAACTGAAAATAATCTGCAGCGAGACATACGAGCAGGAGGTGCGCGATTGCGTGCAGTTTGCCAACATGCTGAGCAACAACTTCCCTGAATCAACCACAGCCATTGTGGTCAACTCCAACCGTGATGCCGAGGTTATAAGCGACGAACTTACCCTGCGTGACATAGGACATTTCAAGGTGTCGGGCACCGACCTTTTCTCTTTACCAGAAGTGAAACTGCTGCTTGCACATCTTGGTGTGCTCAACAACGAGTTCAGTTTTATGTCGTGGGCAAGGCTCATGAAGGGACTGCATGTGTATGAGAACAATGCTGCCGCCCGCAATTTTGTGCGCCAGTTGTTCGACCATGCCATCATGCCGTCCGACCTCTTGCGTTTCGACGATACCACATACATCCAGAAATTCATCCACAGCTACGAGAATGATACTATCGTTGTGTTCGACACAGAGACTACCGGGCTAAATGTCTTTGAGGACGACATACTGCAAATTGCCGCTGTTAAGGTGCGCAATGGCGTGGTAGTGCCAGATTCTGATTTTACTTTATACATCGAGACCGACAAACCTATCCCTACCATGCTCGGCGACATAGTGAATCCGATAATAGAAGAACGCCGCCACCACAAGCTTCTCTCTCATGACGATGCCTTGCGACAGTTTATGGCTTACGCCGAAGGCTGCACCCTGCTCGGCCATAATGCCGACTACGACTATCACATCCTCGACTTCAACTTGCGACGCTATGCTCCCGAGACAAGTCTTGCAGACAGCCATCCCTCTCACCTCGACTCTCTGCGCCTTGTGCGTCTGCTGCATCCCGAACTAATGGAGCACAAGCTAAAGTATCTGCTTAGCGTCCTCGGACTCGAAGGCACAAACTCTCATCTTGCCGACGACGACGTGAACGCCACCCGCAACGTGGTGGTGCATTGCTATAATATGGCTAAAGACAAGGTTGAGGAACAGAATAATTTCTTGGGCGACAGCCGTGTGCGGCTGCGTGTGGAAACGCTGCGAAAGAACTATAGGGACATGTATATGGAGGCAATAAATTCCATGTACGTAAGGGAAGAACGAACAATGAAGAGTGAAGAACTTTGTGGTGATAATGAAGATAAAGGAGCATTGGTGAGGGAATTGCGACGCTTCTATGATTATCTGCTGGCAAAAGGATTTACAGTAGAGATTGATGGACTGCGCTTTATCTTGGCTTATCTTTCTGGCGATATGATTGACGCGTCGAAGGAACCGTCGCTATACGAACAGCTATGCAACCATACAATGGAGATAAGCACACTGAAGGAAGCTGACCTCTGTGGCAGCAGAAGCATCAACGAGCGCATATTCGTAACTACCATACACAAGGCAAAGGGTCTGGAGTTTGACAATGTGATTGTGTTCGACGCTGTGGATGGACGTATGCCCAACTACTACAGTCGCAACAATCCTCGTCAGATTGCAGAGGATGCCCGAAAGTTCTATGTGGCACTGTCTCGTGCAAAGCAACGTCTGTACGTCTCGCAATGCATTCAGCGCTTAGACTATCATAATGTGCCACACGAAGTGCATCTCACACCATTCATGCGTCCGATATCGAAATACTTCAAGGAAGAGAGATTTGGAGACGAAGTTTTAAAACAAACCACATTATAATATAATTATATGTAGCAACATATTCATTTTTTTTGTAATTTTACAGCCGCAAACCTAAAAAAGCAAATGAAACTAAAAACAAATGAAATCTACAAGACAAAACAATGCTGTATATACAAGACAAAATAAAGTAATATATAATTGTATACATCATGTCGCAATGACAGTTGCCTTGCTCTGGCTGACCGTCTGTCCTGTCAAGGCTGCCGTCCACCCTACTGCAGCCTCGATAGACTCCCTACTCCACTGCATAGACACAGCTATTGAGCATAGCGAACAATATGTACATAAGAAGATGGATCGTATAGACTATCTTAAGTCGGAGATTGACCAGGCAGAAACTCTGTCGGCCAAATACGAGCTGACCTACCAGATTTATATAGAATATCTGCCATTCATCAACGACTCGGCAATAGTCTATCTTGAGCGATGCTCAGAGATAGCCCAACAAATGGGCGACAACTCCAAGAAAGGAGCATGTCTGTCGCTCATTGCCCTTAGCTGCTCGAATGCAGGAATGTATATTGAGTCAGAGGCTATACTGAAGGACATCAACCCAAGTAGCCTGCACGACATTGACCTTGGACTATACTATTATGCCTACGGTCATCTGTCTGGCGAGCTGGCATATTACGGCAAGTTTAAGGACATGCGCAAGAAATATGCCGAATCTTCAATGGAAAACTTCATGCTCGCACAGCAGAACCTGCCACATAGCCATAAATATTACAACCAATGTCGCGAGATGATGGCTCAAAACCAAAGCGACTTCAAGCAATCGCTCGCCATCAACAACGAATGGATAGCACAAGCGAAGCCTGGCTCTACAGAATATGCACTTGTCTCGTTCTATCGATATTTAGACTATAAAGCATTGGGCGACTCCATACAGGCGATGTACTGGCTTGGCGAGTCTGTCCTGTCAGACATAAGAAATGCCGTGATGGACCAAGGATCATTGTGGGAGATGGCAAACTTGCTCATGGCAAAGGGCGACATCGACCGTTCCTACAGATATATATGCTTCACTTCGGACTGCGCCGACCGCTTTGGCTCACGCCAACGCCTGTCGCGCATCTCGCCCCTGTTGTCGCACATTGCCAAACAATACAAGACAAATGAAGAGAAGTCAAACCGCTCGCTGTGCTACACAATAGTAGCCATAAGCCTGCTTTCTGTGCTGCTGCTCGCGGCATTGGTCTACGTTTACCGCAAGCGCAACCAGCTCGCCATAACACGTGACCAACTCGCCAAGTCAAACGAGCAGCTAATGGATTCAAACGAGCAACTGTCATCACTCAACTCTCAGCTCGCCATACTCAACATTCAGTTGTCCGAGGCCAACCGTGTGAAGGACGAATACGTGGGACGTTTCCTCCGACTGTGCTCTGTGTATATCGACAAACTTGAGGACATACGCAAGAAGGTGATAAAACGAGTGAAGAACAAGCAGTTTGCCGAACTTGCCGAACTCACACGCTCTGCCGACTTCACAAGCAAGGAGACCAACGAGCTATACGAGAACTTCGACAACGCATTCCTGCAACTGTTCCCTTCCTTTGTCGACGAATTCAACGCGCTGTTGAAACCAGAGAACCGCATTATGCCACCCGACAACAAGTCGCTCAACACCATAATACGCATTTTCGCCCTTATCCGACTCGGCATAACCGACAGCAGCAAGATTGCAGAATTTCTGCACTACAGCGTCAACACAATATACAATTACAGGGCAAACATCAAGAACGGAGCCATATGCGACCGTACGGAGTTTGAGGACAGAGTAAGGCAGATAGGTATGCCAAATGCAAAAAATACATAGCTTAAAGTTGTGTGTATCAAGGAAAATACTTAATTTTGTATCAAATTGGCGCATTAGCCGCATAAATACGTATTTATAAGTTATTGAATGAAAGAATTTGTTATATCAGAAGTAAAGGCCGAAACTGCCATTCTTGTGGGTCTTATCACCAAAGAACAGGACGAAGCCAAAACCAAGGAATATCTCGACGAGCTGGAATTTCTCGCTGACACAGCAGGAGCTGTCACAGTGAAGCGATTCACCCAACGCGTAGGCGGGCCAAGCCAGGTGACCTATGTAGGTTCTGGAAAGCTTGAGGAGATACGCGACTATATCAAGGCAGAGGAAGATGCCGAGCGCCCGGTAGGTATGGTCATCTTCGACGACGAACTGTCGGCAAAGCAGATACGCAACATCGAAAAGGAATTGGGCGTAAAGATTCTCGACCGCACATCGCTCATCCTCGACATCTTTGCCATGCGTGCGCAGACAGCAGCCGCCAAGACACAGGTGGAATTGGCACAATACCGCTACATGCTGCCCCGACTGCAGAGACTGTGGACTCACCTTGAACGTCAGGGTGGCGGCTCTGGCTCAGGTGGAGGTAAAGGTAGCGTGGGCCTGCGTGGACCTGGTGAGACTCAGCTCGAGATGGACCGACGCATCATCCTCAACCGCATCACTCTGCTCAAACAGCGCCTTCTGGAGATTGACAAGCAGAAGACAACACAACGCAAAAACCGCGGCCGACTGATCCGCGTGGCTCTTGTGGGCTACACCAACGTGGGCAAGTCGACCATCATGAACCTACTCTCAAAGAGCGAGGTGTTTGCCGAGAACAAGCTCTTCGCCACATTGGACACCACCGTGCGCAAGGTTGTTATCGAAAACCTTCCATTCCTCCTTGCCGACACAGTAGGATTCATACGCAAGTTGCCTACCGACCTTGTCGACTCATTCAAATCAACACTCGACGAGGTGCGCGAGGCCGACCTCCTGCTGCATGTTGTCGACATATCCCACCCCGACTTCGAGGAACAGATAAACGTAGTGGAGAACACTCTCAAAGACCTCGGCTGCGCCGACAAACCCTCGATGATTGTTTTCAACAAAATCGACAACTACACATGGACAGAGAAGGAAGAAGACGACCTCACGCCCATAACCAAGGATAACATCACTCTCGACGAACTAAAACGCACATGGATGGCACGCCTCAACGATAACTGTCTCTTCATCTCTGCCAAGGAGAAGGAGAATATCGACGAGTTCCGTGAGACTATATATAATAAGGTGCGCGAAATGCATGTGCAGAAATATCCATACAACGACTTCCTGTACGAAGTGGTAGACGAATAACATTTAAAAAAGTAGTAGCTGAATAACATTTAAAAAGCAGTAGACGAATAAACATTTTAACTTTAAGAATATGGCATACAGAAACTTGACAGACACAGAGATTTCCACCCTTCAGGCTAACAGCTGTTGGGCAGAAGACTGGCAGCGCATCAAAGTAAGCGAAGACTTCGCACCTAATTATTTCCACCGCGTGATGTTCTATGGCGACATACGTCTCGGACATTTCGACAAGAGCGTGGAGGTGAGCAAAGGCTTCCTCAAACACTCAGGCGTGAACAACGCCACGCTGCGCAATGTCACCATCGGCGACAACTGTCTCATTGAGAATATTTCTGGCTTTATCAACAATTACGTGATTGGCGACAACTGCCTTATCTCCAACGTATGCACTATGGAGACCACCGAGGGAGCAACCTATGGCGAGGGCAACCTCATCTCTGTGCTCAACGAGGTGGGCGACGGCAACCTCATCCTCTATCACGGACTCACAAGCCAGATAGCCGCCTTTATGGTGAAGCACTTCCAGAACCGTCCGCTCAAGGATGCCATACGCCGGCTGATACGCGAGGAGATAGAGCGCACGTCGCCCGAGACTGCCACCATCGGCAACAACGTGAAGATTGTCAACACCAAGGAGATCACCAACACTATCATCTATGATGACTGTGAGATTTCGGGTGCGTCACGACTCAGCGACTGCACCATCATGAGCAACACCAACGCTTCGGTATACATCGGAACGGGCGTTATCTGCGAGAACTCCATCATCAGCGACGGCTCGTCGATCATCAACAGCGTGAAGATGCAGGACTGCTTCGTGGGCGAGGCTTGCAAGATAAGCAATGGCTTCACTGCCTCCAACAGTGTGTTCTTCGCCAATTCCTACATGTCAAACGGCGAGGCATGCGCCGCATTCTGCGGACCATTTACGGCTTCCCACCACAAGAGTTCGCTGCTCATCGGCGGTGAGTTCTCGTTCTACAACGCTGGCTCTGCCACCAACTTCTCCAACCATGCCTACAAGATGGGACCTATGCACTATGGCACTCTTGAGCGTGGATCGAAGACAGCATCGGGTGCCTACGTGCTCATGCCTGCTCATATCGGAGCCTTCTCCGTATGCTTTGGCAAGCTGATGTATCATCCCGACACCCGTTCTCTGCCGTTCTCTTATCTCATCGCCTACAACGACACCATGTATCTTGTGCCAGGCCGCAACCTCACCACTGTGGGTCTCTACCGCGACATACGCAAGTGGCCTAAGCGCGACATGCGTCCAGCTGGCACAAAGAAGAGTGTTGTCAACTTCGACTGGCTCTCGCCTTTCACTGTTGGCGAGATTCTCAGAGGAAAGAAAATTCTTGAGGACTTGCGCGATGCTTCGGGCGAGGATGTGTCAACCTACAACTACCACGAGTATGTCATCAAGAACTCTTCATTGCGCAAGGGCATCAAATACTACGACATAGCCCTGCGCATCTATATGGGTGCCGTGCTCAAGCGCCATGCTCCCGTGGAACCTATCCTGAAGGTTGGCACTGGCTCATGGAACGACCTCTCTGGCCTGCTGCTTCCTGAATCGGAGGAACAGCGCCTCATCAACGACATCCTCTCTGGCGACATCGACAACCCACAAGACCTCACCGAGCGTTTCGAGGAGATCCACAGCTATTACTCAGAATACCGCTGGGCATGGTCCTACCGCATGATTTTGGACTACTATGGCTTCGACTCGCTTACAGAGGAGAACGTGGAGCGCGTGAAGCAAGACTACATCACAGCACGCCGCGCATGGATTGCCGAAATCAAGAAAGACGCAGCCAAGGAATACCGTCTTGGCGACGTAGAGGAAGAAGTGTTCACCAGCTTCAACGAGCAGCTCGACAAGGAGGTGGACTTCGAGAATCAAAAACTGTATATGTAATTATATCAAGCAATGAAATTAAAATCTTTAATTCTTGCCTCGATCCTGTTCATGGGATTTGGCAGTCAGGCATCAGCCTACAGCTACGAGACAGTTAAGGGCGACCCGATGCAGACACGCATCTACACTCTGCCCAACGGACTGAAGGTTTATCTTTCTGTAAACAAGGAGAAACCTCGTATTCAGACTTACATCGCCGTGCGCACAGGCTCGCGCAACGACCCTGCCGAGACAACGGGCTTGGCACACTATCTTGAGCACCTTATGTTTAAGGGCACACGCCAGTTCGGCACATCCGACCCCGTAAAGGAGCAGCCTTATCTTGACGACATCGAGCGTCGCTATGAGCACTACCGCACCGTGACCGACCCTGCACAGCGCAAACAGCTCTATCACGAGATTGACTCTGTGTCGCAGCTCGCAGCCAAGTACTTCATTCCTAATGAGTACGACAAGCTCATGTCGAGCATCGGAGCCGAAGGCACCAATGCCTACACCAGCAACGACGTGACATGCTATGTAGAGAAGATCCCATCGAACGAGGTGGAGAACTGGGCAAGAATCCAGGGCGACCGTTTCCAGAACATGGTGATCCGCGGTTTCCATACCGAGCTTGAGGCTGTGTACGAGGAGTTCAACATCTCGCTCACCAACGACACCCGCAAGGAGTTTGCTGCCATCGGCAAGCTGCTCTTCCCATCCCACCCCTACGGCACACAGACCACAATCGGCACACAGGAGCACCTGAAGAACCCGTCGATAACAAACATCAAGAACTACTACAGCCACTACTACGTGCCCAACAACGTGGCTATCTGTATGGCTGGCGACTTCGACCCCGAAACTGTGGTTGCCACCATCGACAAGTATTTCGGCTCATGGAAGAAGAGCGACAAGGTGACTTATCCGCAGTTCCCCGTGCAGAAGAACCTCACATCGCCCGCAAGCGAGACTGTCATTGGCAAGGAAGCCGAGAACATAATGCTTGCATGGAAGATGGACGGTGCGGCTGCATTGCAGAACGACACACTTGAAGTTATCTCTTCAATCCTCAACAACGGCAAGGCTGGCTTGTTCGACCTCGACCTCAACCAGCCCATGCGTTGCCAGGCCGCACAGGCTTTCAACTATGCCATGCGCGACTATTCGCAGTTCATCGTCTTCGGTATGCCTAACGAGGGACAGTCGCTCGACGAGGTGAAGAACCTTATCCTTGCCGAGATAGAGAAACTCAAGAACGGTGACTTCAGCGACAAACTCTTGCCAGCTGTTGTCAACAACATGAAGCTCGACTATCTCAACTCGCTCGACAACAACGAGAAACGTGCTGACGCCTACGTCAACTCGTTCATCAACGGACGCGACTGGAAGACTGAGGTGGAGAAATTCGACCGCATTGCAGGCATGACAAAGCAGCAGATTGTTGACTTCGCACGCCGCCACTTCACCAATGGCTACGGCATAGTATACAAGAAGCAGGGCGAGGATGCGTCGCAGAAGAAGATAGACAAACCTTCTATCACAGCCATTCCTACCAACCGCGACATGCAGAGCGCATTCGTAAAGGAGATCAAGGAGTCGAAGGTGGAGCCTATACAGCCTCGCTTCCTCGACTTCAAGAACGACTTCACACAGACCAAGACCAAGCGCAATCTGCCTGTATACTACATACAGAACCAGCAGAACCAGCTCTTCTCTCTGAGCTATTACTTCGAGTTTGGCGAGGAGTCGAACAAGTGGCTGCCTTTCGCAAAGGACTATTTCGACTATCTCGGCACCGACAAGCTGTCGGCCAAGGAGGTGAAGGAGCGTTTCTATCAGCTCGCATGCGGCTACAACATCAGCGTTGGCACCAACACTATGCAGATCAGACTCTACGGTCTGGGCGAGAACATGACCGAGGCACAGAAACTCATGGAGCAGGTGGTAAACCATGCCAAGGTAGACCGCGATGCCTACAAGAAGTTTGTTGAGCAGGAGCTGAAGTCGCGCCGCGACCAGAAGCTCAACCAGAAAGCCAACTTCAGAGCTTTGCAAGTATATGGACAGTATGGCGAGTACAACCCTCTGCGCAATGTGCCCGACAGCACCGAGCTTGTGTCTGCCGACCCACAGAAGCTCATCGACATGGTTGCCGACCTCAAGAACTACAAGCACAGCGTCATCTACTACGGTCCGCTCACAGCAAAGCAGCTCGTAGCCGCCATCGACAAGAACCACGCCGTGGCCAAGTCGCTCAAGGACACTCCTGCCAGCAAGCACTACACCAAGCAGACCACTCCAAGCAATGAGATTTGGATTGCGCCCTACGATGCCAAGAACATCTACATGATTCAGTATCACAACGAGAATCAGAAGTGGAACCCTGAGGACGAGGCTAAGGTGGAAGTGTTCAACGAGTACTTTGGTGGTGGCATGAACGGTGTTGTGTTCCAGGAACTCCGCGAGAGCCGTGGCTTGGCCTACAGCGCATTTGCCGACTTCGCCACACCATCACGCAAGGAAGACTCCAACTATGCCTTTACATATATAATCTCGCAGAACGACAAGATGATGGACTGCATCCGCGTGTTCAACAATATCCTCGACACTCTGCCGCAAACTCCTGCCGCATTCGAGCTTGCAAAACAGGCTATAATGAAGCGCATCGCCTCGCAGCGCATCACCAAGACAGGCATCATCTACTCATACCTATCAGCCAAGGAGCGCGGCATCGACTACGACCTTCGCAGCAAGGTTTACGCAGCTCTGCCATCATTGACTCTCGAGGACATCGTGAAGTTTGAGCACGACAACATGGCTCAGAAGCCATGGCGTTATCTCATCCTCGGCGACGAGAACAACCTCGACATGAAAGCTCTGGAGAAAATCGCTCCTATCAAGCGAGTTTCAACAAAGGATATCTTCGGATATTAATTGAAAATTATATTGAAAGTGTGGTAAAACTCTATAGAGAGTCATCTTCTATAGAGTCTTATCACACTCTTTTTTTCTCCATTTGTTCTTCGTTCATCTTCCGTTCTACCTTCGTTCATCCTCCGTAGTGAACTCGATCTGCCTCCGTTATGAACTCGATCTGCCTCCGTTCGTTCTTCGATAGTTTAACGGAGGATGAACGGAGGATGAACGGAGAACGATCGAGAACCTATCGAGAGGCGAACGAGAAGCTATCGAAGAAAATAACGATGACCACAAAAAGCAATTAATTTTACTCTCTCGGCAGGAAAAAATATTTCTCTCGGCAGGAAAAAAATTGCCCATACAGAAACAACGTGGTCAAAATGTCATTAGTCATTAAGTCATTAAGAATTTGAAGTTGCAGTCATCCCTTATAGTATAATAAAAATATAATCATATTTTTATTATACTATAGAGCAAAAAATACATTCCCAATTTCTTAATGACTTAATGACTAATGACATTTTGACATTCTGTTGGTTCTTCTATACAAACATTGAAGTTTTTTGACTTATTATTCCATTTTGAAACAAAAATTCAATTGGTGTTATAAAAATTAACTGTTTTAATGTTAACAAAAAAAAAAAACGCATCATTCTTCTTAATCGCTGTTAATAAATGATAGGATATATATGTTTTTATTGTACATTTGCCATATAATTGTTTTATAAACGATTATTACTACTTACTCTATTTACCAAAACTAAATAAATTATGCAAAAAGGACATGCTTTAAAGCCCTTTATGAGGGTTGGCTTGACTACACTCTTGCTTAGTTCTGCAATTGTAGCTAATGCACAGAACGCTACAGTTAAGGGTGTTGTGAAAGACGCTTCCGGCGAACCTGTTATAGGTGCTTCCGTGAAGGTTAAGGGTTCTAATACCACAGGCACAGTGACTAATCTTGATGGCGATTTCTCGCTCAATGGAGTGCAGAAAGGCCAGACCCTTATCATCACCTATATCGGATGCAATCCGCAGGAGGTGAAATGGACAGGCCAGACCCTTGACATCGTATTGAAAGACAACTCACAGAGCCTTAATGAGGTGGTTGTTGTAGGTTATGGTACACAGAAGAAGGCAAACCTTTCTGGTGCTGTGGCTTCGGTTGACGGTAAAGTTCTTGAGAACCGTCCTATCACCAACATCGGACAAGGCTTGCAGGGTGTTGTGCCTAACCTTAACGTAAGCGTTGGCTCAGGTGCTCCTGGCCAGTCTTCATCATTCAACGTCCGTGGTAACACATCTCTTAACGGCGGTAGCCCTCTCGTGCTCGTTGACAACGTGCAGATGGATGCCAACCTCGTTAACCCTGACGACATCGAGTCAATCTCTGTATTGAAGGATGCTGCTTCTTCAGCAATCTACGGTGCACGT
>CAKQFF010000033.1 GCA_934230685.1 uncultured Prevotella sp.
GATGTAGCGCAGTTGGTAGCGCACTACGTTCGGGACGTAGGGGTCGCAAGTTCGAATCTTGTCATCCCGACAGAAAAGGGGTTAAAGTGTTGCACAACAACATTTTAACCCCTTGTCGCTTTAATAACAATCGTAAATTAGTTTCCTTATGACAAAAAACAAACAAATCATAGCCGACCGCCTTGCTGCTTTGCGCGAGGAGATGCGCCGTGAGAATCTGTCTGCATTCATTTTCCCGAGTTCCGACCCGCACATGAGTGAGTATGTTCCTTCGCGTTGGGAGGGAAGAAAGTGGATTTCTGGTTTCGATGGATCTGCTGGCACTGCTGTTGTCACTTTGCATTCTGCCGCATTGTGGACTGACTCCCGCTACTTCATAGCTGCCGAGGAACAGCTTGAAGGCACTGAGTTCCAACTCATGCGCGAGCGTGTAGACAGCACTCCTTCTATTCCCGAGTGGATATCACGCGAGTTGCATGATGGTGACTCTACAGAGATAGGTGTCGACGGTATGTGTATGCCTCTTGCCGAGGCTGAAGAGATGAAGGCTGCATTGCGCCGTCTTGGTGGCATAACAATGCGCACAAATCTTGATATTCTCGACCGTGTGTGGACCGATCGTCCTTCAGTGCCTCTCAATCCTGTGGAGATTCATCCTATGGAGTTTGCAGGAGAGTCGGTAGCAGACAAGCTTTCGCGCATTCGTCATGAACTCCTGCGCCTTGGTGCTGGCGGTATGCTTATGACCCAGCTCGACGATATAGCATGGACATTGAACCTTCGTGGCACTGATGTACACTGCACTCCTGTGTTTGTGGCTTGGCTTATCGTTGCTGAGGATACGGCTGTGCTTTTCATAAAAGACGAGAAGCTGTCGCCTGAGGTTAAGGATTATCTGCACAATGAGGGCATTGCCATTGACGACTACGACAATATCATCGATGCTCTCAACTCTTATGATGGCTACTCTCTGCTCATCGACCCTGCTACAACCAACTGCACACTTGCACAGTTGCGTGGCAATTTCAATGCTGTGAATGCTCCCTCGCCTGTGCCTGCAATGAAGGCTATAAAGAATAAGGTGGAGTGTGACGGCTATCGCAATGCAATGCTACGTGATGGTGTGGCTTTGGTTAAGTTCTTGAAATGGCTTGATGAGGCTGTGCCTCATGGCAAGGAGACAGAGTTGTCGGTAAGTGAGAAGTTGCGCCAGTTGCGTTCAGAACAGAAGCTGTTCCGCGACATATCTTTCGATACTATTGCTGGATATGAGGAGCATGGAGCCATTGTTCACTATGAGCCTACTCCTGATACTGATGTGCCTTTGCGTCCGGAAGGATTCCTGTTGCTTGACAGTGGCGCTCAATACAGCGACGGAACAACAGATATAACACGCACAATACAGCTCGGTCCGGTTTCCGATCTTCACCGACGTGTGTATACTCTTGTTCTTAAGGGGCATCTTTCATTGCAGAATCTCTGTTTTCCACGAGGTGCTGCCGGCACTCAACTTGATGCTGTGGCACGTACTGCAATGTGGCGTGAGGGAATGAACTTCATGCATGGCACTGGTCATGGTGTGGGTTCTTACCTTAGTGTGCATGAGGGTCCTCACCAGATACGTCAGGAATATCGTCCTGCTCCGATGCTTGAGGGCATGACTGTCACCGATGAGCCTGGTCTTTATCTTGCAGGCAAGTTCGGCGTGCGCATAGAGAATGTCTTGCTCACAGTGCCTTACATGACAACTGAGTTTGGTAGCTTCCTGCGTTTCGAACCGCTTACTCTCTGTCCTATCGACACTCAGCCGATATTGGTGGAAATGCTTACAGTAGAAGAGCGCCAGTGTCTTAATGCTTATCATGAAATGGTATATCAGCGTCTCGCACCGCTGCTCGACTCGGATGAGCGCGAATGGCTGGCGGGGAAGACTGAGGCGATATAAGAGTTTAAGGCTTTTTTTGCAAAGTAACATCAATACTGAATAAGACTATGGTACAATTGAAGGACAGATATATACGTTTCGACTGGGCAATCAAGCGACTGCTCCGTCAGAAAGCCAACTTCGGAGTTTTGGAGGGCTTCCTTACCGTTTTCATTGGTGAGGAGGTGAAGATTGTCGAGATATTGGAGAGCGAGGGTAATCAACAGCGTGAGGACGATAAGTTCAACCGTGTTGACATAAAAGCCAAGAACTCGAAGGGCGAGATAATAATAGTAGAGATACAGAACACGAGCGAGCTTTATTATCTTGAGCGCATACTTTACGGTGTGGCAAAGGCCATAACAGAGCACATTAACCTAGGTGACACCTACCGTGAGGTGAAGAAAGTCTACTCGATAAGCATCCTGTACTTCGACCTCGGGCGCGGTTCTGACTACCTGTATGTAGGGCAGAATAATTTTGTTGGTGTACACACAAAGGACCACCTTATAATTAGTGCAAAAGAAGAAGGGGCAATAGTACAGAAATATCCATCAGAAATATTTCCAACGTATTATCTCGTGCGTGTGAACAACTTCAACGAAGTGGCAAAGTCGCCGCTTGAGGAGTGGATGCAGTATCTTAAGAATGGGGTGATAAGCGAACATCCCAAGGCTCCTGGTCTGAGCGAGGCGCGCCAGAAGTTGCAGTACTATTCCATGACGGACGCAGAGCGCTACGCCTACGATGAGCACATAAACGCAGTGATGATTCAGAATGATGTGCTCGGCAACGCACGACAAGAAGGACTTGAGGAGGGTCGTGCTGAGGGTCGTGCTGAGGGTCGTGCTGAAGGTCGTGCTGAAGGCGAACTTAGTAAGAGTCAGGAAATAGCTCGGAATCTTTTGGGATTCGGAATGCCAGTACCTCAGATAATGCAGGCTACAGGCCTGACTCAGAAACAGATAGAACAGTTGGAAAAGTAATATTGCCCTCGGACTTTTGACTCCTTGCTTTATATGAAAAAGCGTACAACTTCATAGAGCTGTACGCTTTTTTCGTGTATTATAATCCCAAATATTCTCCTTAACTCTTCAGCAACGCCTCTGCCATAGCCTTGCCCAATGCCTCGCAAGCCTCAGTAGAGTCGGCGTTCAGACTCTGCTTTATTTCTGCAGGAGTGCCAACAAGCTCGAATTTCAGTTTGCTGTCATTCCATTCCAAAATCTTCTTGACTGTCTGTCCTGCCCATGTGAACGAGCCGAACACTCCGAGCAAATGGTTCTTGATGCCACGTGCGGCAAGCTCGGAGAGTAGTGTCTCCATAGGAGGATAGAGTCCGTTGTTGTAGGTAGGAGCACCAAGGACAAGACCTTTGTACTTGAATACGTCGCTCAAGATGTAGGAGTGGTTGGAGCGCGACACGTCGTGCATAACGATGTTCTTCACACCGGCAATGCTTGCAGCGCGTGCTATAACCTCGGCTCCTTGTTCTGTGTTGCCGTACATAGAACCGTAGCAGATGACGAGTCCCGGTTCTGTCTGATAGAGACTCATGCGGTTGTATTCGGCTATAACGCGGCTGATGTGCTCGTGCCATACGGGTCCGTGGGTAGAGCAAATGTAGTCGATCTGCACTCCGGCGAGCTTCTTAAGGGCCTGCTGAACGGGTACGCCATATTTGCCAACGATGTTGGAATAGTAGCGCTGCATCTCTGACCAGAAGATGTCACAGTTCATTTCTGAATCAAGGAATGCTCCAGAGAGAGCACCGAAGCAACCGAAAGCGTCGCCCGAGAAGAGTACATTTGTTGTGGTGTCGAGTGTAGCCATTGTCTCGGGCCAGTGTACCATAGGAATCATGGTGAACTGCAACTCATGCTTTCCGAGCGAGAGAGTGTCGCCATTGTTAACCTCAACGATTTCGTCAGCCGACTCACCTACGTGGTAGTAACCACGCACCATGTCGAATGTCTTCTTGTTGCCCACGATTTTAGCCTCAGGATAATATTTCTTTATCAAGGCCAATGAGCCGCTGTGGTCAGGCTCCACGTGGTTTACTATGATATAGTCGATAGGACGGTCGCCTATTACCGAGCGCACGTTGTTGAGGAACTGCTGGAAGAAGTCGACCTCAACTGTGTCGATGAGTGCTATTTTCTCGTCGACGATGATGTAGGAGTTATAGCTAACGCCATAGGGTAGGGGCCACAGATTCTCGAAGATGTGCTTGTGGCGGTCGTTCACACCCACATAGTGGATGCCTTGTGTAATCTCAGAATTTTTCATTGCTGTAATGTTTTGCCAAAGTCCTTTGATATATAATTGAAAATGTCCTTGCAGCAGTCGGCTGAGAAAGCCGCTGCGCAGTCGATAAGTCGGTCCCAAGTCTGCTCGTCGAGTCCGCGCTCGATGTCGTCGCGTGTCACTCCGTACTTTATCATTCCGTAGATAAGTCCGGCGTTGAAGTTGTCGCCCGCGCCGATTGTGCTCACCGTCTTTGTGGCTGGCATGGGATATTCCTTGTGGAAACCTCCGTCGGAGAATACGCTGACGGGATTAGGTCCGTCGGTATAAACAAGACGCTTGCAGTAGAATGATGTCTCTGCACGATAGACGCGCTCGGCTGAGTCCTTCTTGTAGATTTCCATAAAGTCCTCGCGCGAGCCTCTCACTATGTCGGCAAACTCAAGGTTGTCGATAAGGTTGGGCGTTATCTTCAGCACGTCGTTGCGGTGGGCCGGACGGTAGTTTACGTCGTAGTAGATTATGGCTCCACGGTTGCGCGCATATTCCAGGAGTCCTGCCACTTGTGGACGTAGCGATGGGTTGACGGCATAGAACGAGCCAAACACCACGATGTCGTCGTGGTTGATTTCGGGATAGGTGAAATCCATGTGGTCGTGGTTCTGGTCGCGGTAGAATATATAGTCGGCATTGTTGTTCTCGTCGAGGAAGGCGAGAGAAATGGGCGACTTTATTTCGGGATAGACGTTGATGTCGGAAGTGTCTACACCATTCTCCTTGAGGAATGCTCTCACGTATTCGCCCACTCGGTCGTTGCCTGTCTCGGATATGAATGTGGTCTTCACTCCGGCTCTGCCCAGCGACACAATGCCATTGAAGGTGGAGCCGCCTGGAACTGCCTCTATTGGTTTGCCGTCCTTGAAGATAATGTCGAGTACGGTTTCGCCGATACCTATTACTTTTCGCATAAACTTTGTATTATTTGTGTAATTTGTTTCTTTACGGTTCTGATTTATTAAGGAGTGTGCTATTCTGCTTCGGGCTTGCGGAACAGCGAGAAGTTAACGCTTCCGTAGGCGCGGTGCTCCACGAATCCCGGCACATCGCTGAAGTCGTTGTGCTTGCCATGCTCAAACACAAGCAGTCCGCCTGGTGCGAGCATGTCCTTCTGAAGGATGAGTTGCGGTATGGTGGGCAATTCGGGCAGAGCGTAGGGGGGATCGGCGAAGATTAGATCGAACTGTTGCTTGCACGACTTGATGAAGCGGAACACGTCGCCTCGTATGAGTATGTTGTCGTCTGCGTCTATCTTCTTCATGCACTCGCGTATGAAGGCTGCGTGGTCGCGGTCCATCTCCACGCTTATCACCGGCTTGCATCCGCGCGACAGCAGTTCGAGCGAGATGCTGCCCGTGCCGGCAAATAGGTCGAGGGCGCGTGCCCCCTCCATGTCTATGTAGCCATTGATAACGTTGAAGATGTTCTCTTTGGCAAAGTCGGTGGTGGGTCGAGCCTTAAACGAGCGTGGAATGTCGAAATGGCGTCCCTTGTATATTCCTGTTATTATTCTCATCGTTTCTAAATGGTTATGTTCCTTATGTTCTTTATAAATCGGCGCAGCTCCTTGATAAGTGCCTCGTGTCCGGTAATCGAGCCGGCAAGACACAGCACGTCGGTGCGCTTCATGCCGAGTGTCTGCCACACATTTAATATATAGTATACGGCATCGGGAGTTAGTGTCACTTCAAATGAGCTGCAAAATCTTACACGTCCCTTGCGGAATGCGCACACGTCGATGCGGCGGTCGTGGAAATAGCAGAACAGCTTCTCCTGGAATCCACCGTAGGAATGTCGGCAGAACTCCACGAGTACGGGGGCGAGCAATGGCATGAACTGCACTGTGCGGAATGTCTCTGTCAGCACAAACGATAGGTCTTTGCCCACGGCATAGGCTGCCACTACATTAATCTGTGGTATGGGTGTGCCCACCACGTTGTCGTCCTTGTATTGCGAGTTGGCGTGGTGGTAGAGTATGGGCATTGCCTCCTCGTCGTATTCCTCAGCAGGGATAAGCAGCAATGGAGTGTCTACATACACGGTGGCGGTGTCGAATACGGGGTGGTGTTGCGACGTGGCTGCAGAGGTCTGACGCTCTGGTGCGGTCTGCGTCTTCAGTATGTGGCATTCGGCAAGAGCCTGCCTGAGGTTGGCTGCCACGGCAATGCCCGACTTCATGTTGTATTGCTCGAAGTCGGTTTGTCCCTCAATCACGGTGTTGGGTGCCGTGAACGTGATTGTGGTGCGTGTGATGCGTATTGTTATCTTCATATATGTGCGATAGGTGTCTCTGTTTTTATTCCCAGTTTCCGCTGTTGTCGTTGGGTGTGGAAAGGTCGCCAATTTTCAGTCCGGGGAAACATCCTGAGGCATCGGCGGCAATAGTCATGTTGCGCACGGAGTTGGCGTCGAGTCCTCGCAGATACTCGTCGTAGGTGGCTGAGCATTCCATTACTGGCACTGTGCGTCCCGACTTGGTGGTTACTGATGAGGCTTCAAGATGAAAGCGGCGGCGTCCTGAGTAGGGGATGTATTGTGTTGAGTCTGCCATGTAGCCGCTGTCGATGAGTGTGCGCAGTTGTCCGGTGTAGGCATTATGGTCGTGTCGGTAGCGTTCGGCTGCGGAGCGTATGGTAATGAGCCGTTGCTTCACGCTCGCCTCACGTTGGGCACATTGTTGCTCAAAGTGGATAGGCGAGTAGACGCTTCTCACGCAGAGCACAATAAGCACGCACACTACTATGGACAACAGAATATTGATTTTCTTCATCATAAAATGCAAAGTTAATAATTTTTTCCGACACGCTCTTTTTCTATTTGCCGCTTGTTGTCGTCATTTCCGGCATACGCCGCGCAACACTTCGGCAATCTCCTTTGCACACTGTCGGTCGTTGAACTTCTGTTCGGCAATCTCTCTTCCGCGTCTGCCCATGCGTTTGGCTTCTTCTGGATGTGTGGCGAGATAGTCGATGGCGTGTTGCCAACCCTCCACATCGCCGTAGTCAACGGATATTCCACAACCTTCATTGTCGAAGTCGACGGGTATTTGCGGATTGCGGCTACATATCATGGGCAGTCCGAGGGCAAGAGCCTCCACTACGGTTGTAAGTCCTGCCGTATAGCGTGTGTGTTTGCAGCATATCGCCACACACGATGCACGCGCCACATCAAGGGCAATCTCGTAGGGCAACAGTCCGCATATCTTCTTCACGTTGATATTGGATGCCGGATTAAGGCTGTTGACAGCATCGAGGTTGGGATTGGGTATCGAGGGGTTGGGGTTTATTCCTATATATAGGTTGAGGCTTCGTCCGGTGTGGTTGAATGCCTCGATTAGTGTCTTTTGGTCGCGTTGTTCCTTGCCGGTGGCAATGAATGTGAAGTCGTCGCTATGGCTTGCCTCCTTGTCCGTTGTTTGGCTTTGGGTCTTTTCCAAAATATGGTCGTAGAAGTCGAGGTCGGCTCCCCAATGTCCCACAACCATTCTTTCGGGATTGGCTTTTGGCGAGGAGAGCGAGTCGTTTACGAGTTTCTGCGAAAAGAAGATGAGCCGGTCCATGCCTTTATAGAACAGTCTGCCTCCCCACTCGCGCAGTCGGCTTCGTGGAGTTGCAATAGGCTGATGGTGCCACACTACGATGGGTTTGCTGAATAAGTGCAGGGCACGCAGCAGGATGAGCAGTTCCAGTCCCTTGTAGTGGGTGGCATAGATGGCGTCGATATGCTCGCGGCATGTTAGCACTCGCCATGCTGTGTGCAGGGCAGAGCGAAGGCGCGAAAGGTCGTGGCTTGGTGAGCGATGGTAGACCACTTCGATGCCATTGTCGGGCAAGTGGCAAGCGCCATAAAGGAAATGCGATGGAAACTCGCCGTCCTTCATTCGGCGCAGACAATACTGTATGTTCTGGGTGTGATAAAAATATACTTTCATTTCTTTCCAACGAGATAGCTGTAGTTGTATACCTGCATAAACGGGTGGAGTAGGGCGCGCACGAGAGCCACGGGGTCTTTCTCGTGGGTGTAGAATATCATGTGGCGGTATTTCACGTAGTATCGCCACATCTTCAGCAAGTCGCCCATGCCCCGTCCGCATTCTGCGTTGAGCAGACGTATGCCGTCGGCAAATATTCGGTTGTCGGCTGTTGGCACATTTGCGGCATCTTTTTCTTTTGCTGACTGTGATTTGGCATAGGAACTTGCGTAAAGTTCCATCGACTTGCGCCATACCCATTCCAGAAACTCGCGCCTTGCCGCAAAATGGGCGTTCATCCAAGGCTTCACGCTTCGCCAATGTCTCATGCCATACCATATCATATATATGGCGTTGTCGGCTGTGCGCACTCGGTGGCTGTCGAACTTCACGTAGGTGGCTGCCTCCTCGTATCGGCGTTGCTTCACGAGCACTCGGTCGATGAGCACAATACTGTCGAGGGCGGCAGCTGCTGTGGCTGTCATCACGTCGTAGCAAGTGCGGCGGTAGATTTCGGGATGTTCCTTCTCTGTCGGTATGTAGTCGAGCAGAGAGCGGCGCAGCATTTGGCAATGGCCCATCATCGAGGCGTAGAAGAGTCGGATGAGATTGCAATTGGGGCGGCGGCTGTCGTAGCGTATCGGAGCGCCAGTCTCGCTGAATGGCTCCGACCGGCACACGCACATCATCTTGCTATCGGCCATTGCCGCAGCCTGTTCCTCAAGTTTTGTGGGCAACCAGATGTCGTCTTGGTCGCTCACAGCTATCAGCTCACCCTCGGCACGCCGCATGGCTGAGAAGAAATTGAGGTTGATGCCTTGCTGCGAGGCGTTCTGGTATATGCGGAATGCCACTCCATCAGGAGCCTTTTGGGCATATTCGTTGAGCACCGCCATCGTGTCGTCGGTGCTGCGGTCGTCCTGCACCACTATTTCGAGCGGCAGTAGAGTCTGCGAGAATATTGAGTCGAGTTGCTCGCGCAGATGACGTGAAGCGCCATTGTAGGTGCACATCACCACGGAGATATTGCTGTTCTGTTTCATTATTTTGCAAAGTTAGTGCAAACCAAGCATAATACAAAGCAAGTAACAAATTAATTCGTCTTGACTGTGGCGCGTATTTCAACTATTTTGTTTAAATTTGCGTCATGTAACGTCATGCACTCGCGTGACGCTTGAACTTTAAAAACCAAATACACACTATATGGCTCTACAACCCTATAAGACCGACGTTGCCGTGCTCATCCTTTTCTTCAACCGTCCCGACCATCTGCAGCAGGTGTTCGACGAGGTGCGCAAGGCGCGTCCATCACGCCTCTTCCTCTATCAGGACGGACCGCGTGGCGAGCGTGACATGGCAGGCATAGAAGCTTGCCGACAAGTGGTGGCCGACATCGACTGGCAATGCGAGGTTCACCGCAAGTATCAGGAGCGCAACTATGGCTGCGACCCCTCGGAATACATATCCCAGAAATGGGCGTTCTCCGTTGTCGACCGTTGCATTGTGCTTGAGGATGATGATGTGCCGTCGCAGTCGTTCTTCACTTTCTGCAAGGAGATGCTCGACCGCTATGCCGATGATGAGCGTATATGGATGATTGCCGGATTCAATCCCGAGGAGCAGGTGGACAGTCCGCATGATTATCTCTTCACCTCGGTGTTCTCCATTTGGGGATGGGCGTCGTGGCGTAGGGTAATAGACAAGTGGGATGCTAATTACGCTTTCCTCGACCAGCCCGACTCCATGCGCCAGCTCAACGCCTTGATGCGCCAGCGCGGATATTGCCGCGACACTCTGCGTGCTTGCTACGACCACCGTGCTTCGGGCAAGGAGTATTACGAGACTATATTCTGGGCGTCGATGGTGATGAACTCCGGTCTCGCCATTATGCCAACGCGCAATATGATTAATAATCTCGGTGCCACCGAAGGCTCTACCCACTACACGGGTTCGCTGCTTACTATGCCGCGCCGTCTGCGCCGACTCTTCACCATGCAGAGGTTTGAGCTTGAAGGCGAGGTGCGCCATCCGCAATACATTATAGAAGATGTGGAATTTAAGGAGAAAGTCTACCGCACTTATGCCTATGGTCATCCGTGGATTAAGGCAGGCCGCTCCTTGGAAGAGCTGTGGCTGAACCTGCGCTACGGCAACTTCGCACATATCGGACGCTCAATCATGCGTCGCGTGGCAAAAATTATCGGCAAGGACCGCCATTGGTAAAATGGCGGCTCTTGCCGCTTTTACTTTTTTTATTGCCTATAGCTTCTTTGGGGCCTTTCTATTTCTTCAGCACAGCTCTTGCCACAAACCATATGTGCATCAGTATGGTCGGCATCAGTCCGTAGTGGTGGCTCATCACATTGAAACGCTCTATGAGCGAGGCTCGGTGGTTCTTGTTGGTCATGCCTCCGTCGAGATAGTTCACCACCACCTCGGGCAATCGCAGTAGCGGCAACCCCTCTTTCTCGGCGCGTTTCATCACTCTGATACACCAGTCAACATCGGCAGAGAAACGGTATTTCAGGTTGTATGGCTCTGCCTTGGCAATGTCGGTGCGCACGTAGAAAGCCTGGTGGCATACAAGCATGCCATGTTTGAAAGATCGCCATGTCAAGTTGTCGGGCGGAGCCAAGCGGCGTGGGCGCAACAGCTCGCCGTTGTTGTCGACGATGTTGGTGTCGCCATATAGCACGGCCGGCAATCGTCCGTCCGAGCGTTCGTTCACGTCGTTTGAGATGTTTTCGAGTGTCTCGTCTGTCGGCAGCACGTCTCCGGCGTTGAGAAACACCACATAGTCGCCCGTCGCGAGCTGCAATCCCTTGTTCATGGCATCGTAAAGTCCGCGGTCGGGTTCTGATTTTATTATAATGTCGTGCTCGGTCTCCTCTTCGGCGCTGCGCCTTCGGTAGGCCTCTGCCATTGCCACGGTGGAGTCTTTCGACGCTCCATCGACAATGATGTGTTCTATCTGCCCCCACGTTTGCGACATGACGCTGTCGAGAGTGCGCTGCAATACCTCCGAGGCGTTGTAGGTGCAGGTGATTATTGAGAATTTTATCATTTCCTTTTTACCTTATTATATTATATATCGTTTTAGAGCGATAAGTTCATTGTATACTTCTATATATCGCATCGCCACACTCTGCTGTGAGTAGTTATGGGCCACTTTGCGCAGGCATGCTTCGCTAAGTTTGGTGCGGTCGGCATCCTCCAAAACCCATCTTATTCCCTCGGCAAGGTCGGCTGAGTCCTTGAAATTGGCAAGGTAGCCGGTGTTGCGATGCTCTATCATCTCGGGTATTCCGCCCACACGGAATCCTACAGACGGCACTCCGCATGCCATTGATTCCATTATTGTGTTTGGCAAGTTGTCCTCAAGCGATGGCAGCACATACACGTCCGAAGCGTTGTAGATGCTTGCAATCTTGTGCTCGTCGGATACGTATCCCAATGGATAGGCTGGCAAGGCAAGCTCGTTGCTCACTTGCTCGGCATTGCCTCCAAGCACAGCTACCGACGTGTTTTCCTTCATTTCGGGATGCTCTGCTGCAAGGCGGTTTACGGCATCGATGAAATAAGCCACGCCCTTGCGCTCGTCGGTCACCTTCTGCGAAACGAATAATATTATGCGTCCCTCGGTTGGCAATCCCACCTTAAGACGTGCCTCGCGCTTGTCGGCAGGGCAGAAAACGTGGCTGTCGATGGAATTAGGAATTGCCGACACTCGCTGTGCCTTTAGCAATGAGCTTTGCTTGGCTTGGGTCTCAAGCCATCGGCTGCATGTCACGAAGTGGATGTTGCTGCCTTCGTAGAGTCGGTTCTTGCGTTCCCACACCTTGTGCGAGAGGTCGTGGGCAGAACCGTGCAGGGGCAGCAACGGGCAGTTGTGGCAAGTGGTGCGGAATGCTGAGCATGTGCGGGCATAATGGCAAATGCCAGTGGCGGGCCATAAGTCGTGCATGGTCCACACCACGGGTTTGCCGCTGCGCAATATCTTGCGTATCGACTTCAACGACAGCATGCCCTGGTTTATCCAGTTCAGGTGTATCACGTCTGCCTCGCGGAATTCGGGCAGATTGGTTATGTCGCTGCCGGCATTGGCTATGTCTATCTCGAAGAGATGTTCCTTGTGGAACCGCAGATGGAGGAACACCATGAGTCGCTCCCATAGGAAATGCCACTTCACGGCCCATTTGTGGGAGAGTGGCACAATGCTGATTTTATCAGTCTGCTTGTCGCCGACGAGCATCTTGGCTTTCACCCCGTTGTTGTTCAGGGCTTCCATCAGACGGTTGGCTGCTACGGCGGCTCCACCGGTCTTTTCGCTTGTGTTTACAATGAGTACTCGCATAGATTTTCTTTATATGGCACAAACTTACTCATTTTTTCCCGATTTCCGCTCATTCCACCCATATTTTTCTACATTTATATATTATAAGGTGATTATTGGTTAGTAAATGCTGTTTAAACCATAGGTAAACTTACGGATTAAAAGCAAAATAGCCGAATAAATACTAATCAGTTGTGTGTGTTCGGGCACATTGTGTTGATATATATCAATAAAAAGGCTTAAAGCGATATATTATCATATAAAACGCTTGCAGGTTCAGAAAAAGTTAGTACCTTTGCATCGTCAAAAGGTTAATAGATTGTTTAGGTTAGTAGTAATAGATTTAGGTTTTTAGTTATTAGGTTTAAGGTAAATTGAACGATTGTTTAACAGGTAACTATGAGGACCCGTGAGGATCTTCATCAATTACGAAAAGGATTTTTAGTTAAACATAGGCTTTACGGTACTGCTCGTTGAGAGTGGTGCCGTAATTTTTTTTGTATATACGCTATAAATATTTTTCTCTGCCGAGAGAAAAATATTTTTCTGCCGAGGGAATAAAAAAATTCATGTTGAAAAAGAAGTGGTGAAGCAGGGGATATGGTTAGGATGCCATGGCAGAACTGTGCCTTCTCGTGTTCCATCTCGACCAGAAATAGTGAATTTCCATGTTTTTTTTTATAGTTATTTCTCGATAGGCTCTCGATAGCTTCTCGATAGGTTCTCGATAGCTCTTCGATCGTTCTCCGTTCATCCTCCGTTGTTCCTCCGTTCATTCTCCGATAAAGTAACGGAGATCGAACGGAGATCGAACGAAGAACGAACGAAGAATGAAAGAATGATGAACGGAGAATGAACGAGAGGTGAACGGAGAACGTTCGAAGAACTATTGAATGGTTGTCGAGGGATGATCGAGAAATGAATGGGGGATCGGTAGAATAACGTTTAAGATATTATTCTAGTCTATTAATGTTCTGTTTATACAATGAATGGATATTATTGTTGCGTCTTTGGAATTATTTATAAAGCTACTGGCGTTGCAGACTGTGCTATATGGTTTGTAGTTGTTTTCTGAATTCTTGGCGGTTTTGGTCTTGTTAGTGCCTTAAAACGCTCACAAAACCGTCATTTGACTTGATTTAGCTCAATTATACGCTAAAAATGCAACTTTTTTGAAACTTTTTTCTCAAAACACTTGCAAGTAACCGATTTTTGTTATACCTTTGCATCCGCTTTCGAGAACGAACGAAACCTCAAGCAAAACGAGTTAAGTTCGTGTTAAGATTGCATTAAGAAAGAGTTCTTTGAAAAGATTTACATAAACAGACAAGTAGTAC
>CAKQFF010000034.1 GCA_934230685.1 uncultured Prevotella sp.
ATAGGCAGATAAGCCTGTTGCAAGTCGGTTACACACTTGTGAAGTATCTCGGGGACGTAGGCTCCGCCAAAACGTCCGTAAAAACCATTATGTGGGGTGTATTGGAAACTCTTTGTCATGTTATATTCAATTTTTGGGGTGGGGCTTTAGTTTACTCTACTTCTTTAAGTCCTCCAACAGTTGCTCTACCGCTTCCGTAGGGTTCTCCTTCTCTCTAAGCAATGTGACGAACTTACTACCAATAATTGCGCCAGCCGCATTCTGCTGGGCACTCTCAAGGGTCTGGCGATTGCTTATGCCGAAACCTATCATACGAGGATTGCGCAACTGCATGGCGTTAATACGGCGGAAATACTGCTGCTTAGCCTCATCGAAACTCTTCTGTGCACCTGTTATGCTCGCCGAACTGACCATATAGATAAAGCCATCAGTATGCTCGTCGATGAAACGGATGCGCTCCTCAGACGTCTCAGGCGTTATCATCATCACGCAACGCAGGTCGTAGCGGTCGGCAAGAGGTTTTATCTCACGCAAGTAGTCATCGAAGGGAAGGTCGGGAATGATGAAGCCCGACACGCCACACTCCACACAACGCTTGCAGAAACGCTCGTAGCCATAATGCATTATCACATTGAGATAACCCATAAGCACGAGTGGTATCTTCACCTCACTCTTTATGGCGTCAAGCTGAGCGAAGAGTTTCTCAAGTGTCATTCCATTCTTCAATGCCACAGTTCCCGCACTCTGTATCACCGGACCATCAGCCAAAGGGTCGCTGAACGGAATGCCAACCTCTATCATGTCGATGCCATGACGCTGAAGACTGAGAATAACATCGCCCGTCATATCGAGCTTTGGACATCCGGCACAGAAATACAACGACAACAGCTTGCGGTCGCCACGCTCCGAAAACAATCTATTTATCTTATTCATATAGCTATTTTTATGGTTTTTATAATTATTGTGGTTGGGGCTAAGTTTTTTTGCTTATATCTTGTTGATGAAGGCCTTAAGAAGCTCCACATCTTTCAAGCCTGGTTCTAATTCAAATCGTGAGTTGAGGTCTACTCCAGCCAACCGTGGATGCCGTATGTTCTTTATCCTTTCAGCATCCTCAAAGCCTATGCCGCCACTCAGCAAGAAGGGGGTATTGCCTTTGTAGCCATCAAGCACCGACCAATCAAACTGTCTGCCACTTCCACCATGACCTGCACATTTAGTGTCAAATACAAACATATCGACAACACCCTCATACTGGCTACATCTGCCGAAATCTTCTGCCGAGGCTATGCTTATAGCCTTGAACACTTTTATCTTAGGGCAGATGTCAGGAATTAGTGTTGCCTTGAGATTGCGGATGAATGTGGGAGTCTCCAAACCGTGAAGCTGTATGGCGTCAAGACGGAAGTTGACCACATGTGTGATGATGTCCTGGGCAGAGGCATTGACAAACACTCCCACCTTATTTATATAACCACTTACAGTATTGCCAAGACCACTTATAGCCTTATCAGCTATATCCGGCAATAGGCCAGTTCCCGACGATGACATGCCAACATAACGACTACTCTTTGGATAAAATATAAAACCCATATAGTCGATGGGCAACTGCGATACAGCGCGTATATTGTCGGGATGGCGCATACCACATACTTTTATAAGTAGATTCTTGGTCATAATGTTTTTTGTCTTTTTTTTATACAATAAACTCCTTCAACGCTTCGCCCGGCTCTTCCTCCTTCATAAACCTTTCGCCCATAAGGAAACCCTTGTATCCTGCAAGTCGCAAGGCTTCGAGTGTTGCCGCATCTTTCAGTCCGCTCTCGCTCACACGGCAAGCATCCTTTGGCAGACGGCTTGCAAGAAGGAATGAGTTTTGCACATCAGTATGGAATGTTCCGAGGTTGCGGTTGTTTATACCGCATAGGTCGGGCTGAAGGTCGGCATATTCGGTTTCAGCCTCATTGTGCATCTCAAGCAACACCTCCAAACCAAGTTGGTGGGCCATATAGAGCAGCGTCTTGCATTCGTCCTTCTTAAGGCAGGCAGCTATCAGCAACACAGCCGACGCACCACAAAGGCGAGCCTCGAAGAGCTGATACTCATCAATGATGAAATTCTTATAGAGCACAGGCAACGTCACACCCGACTGTCGAGCCATACGTATGTCCTTGTCCTTGCCACCAAAATAAGGCAGGTCGGTGAGTATGCTAAGTGCCGAAGCTCCCGACTGCTGATAGGCAAGAGGTATCAGGCTTGCGTCAGCATCCTCCTTAATCCATCCCTTCGAAGGCGAGCGACGCTTGAACTCAGCAATAATGCCGGTCGTGCTCTGCATTAGAGCCTTGCGCATCGAGACAACAGGATCGCCCTCGTCAAAAAGCTTCTCCACTTCGCGATGAATGTCGTGCTCGGTGTATATTGTCTTCAGACGGTCGAGATCAATACGCTTGCGGGCTACTATTTCTTCTAATATATCCATAGCTTAAATGCTTGCTTAACTGTTTATCTCCCTGAACTTCTTGAATGTAGCCAACGCCTTGCCACTCTCCAACGACTCGCGTGCAATGGCTATGCACTCCTCTATCGACTTCTGTCCACGCTCGAAAGTCTGTATGCCAAAGGCGGCATTGGCAATGACTATGTCCTTTTGTGCCTGAAGAGCACGGTTCTCAAGCACGGCATCAAATATCTCAGCAGCCTCGTGCTCTGTGGCTCCGGCAACAAGTTCCTCGGGAAGAGCCTTGCGCAGGCCAAGGTCGGAAGGCGAGAAGACGCGCTCATAGGAGTTGGTAGCAACCTTAAAGTCGCCCGTAAGCGAAATCTCGTCATAACCGTCAATACTGTTGACTATGGCATAATCGGTGCCTATGCGACGGAACACCTCGCCATAAAGCTTCATCTGCTCAAGCGTGGCAACTCCAAGCAACTGACATTTGGGCTGTGATGGATTGATAAGCGGACCAAGGAGATTGAAGCATGTGGGAAACTGCAACGCCTTGCGTATAGGACCAACAAACTTCATTGCTCTCGCAAACAGCTGTGCATGCAGGTAAACAATGCCACACTCGTTGAGCGAACGGTTCAACTGGTCGAGGTCAGCTGTAAACTTCACCCCGTGCTGCTCTATGACATTGGAAGCTCCCGAGGTGGATGTGGCAGAATAATTGCCATGCTTTGCCACCTTATAACCAGCTCCTGCAATAACGAAGCATGATGTTGTGGATATGTTGAATGTGTTTTTGCGGTCGCCACCAGTGCCCACAACGTCGATATAGCGGTCGCTATCGAGCAGAGCCGAAACTCCAGTCTCAAGTATTCCGTCGCGGAAACCGAGCAATTCATCAACAGTAATGCCACGCATCTGGATAGCTGTGAGCAAAGCCGAAATCTGTTCGGCAGGGTATTCGTCACGTGTTATGCCGAGCAATATATCCTTAGTCTCCTCGCGCTGGAGTTTCTCGCCAGCAAGCACTCTTTCAAGTATTAGTTTCATCGTTACCATACGCCTGAATATTTTTTAGTTGTTTCTCTTTATCTTGTATATTTAACAAAAAAGACCCGCCGCGTGAGCGACAGGTCTTCTTATAGCTTTATTTGTCATATGAAAATAATGCGTAGGAGATACCGCCTCACGACTTTTTGAATCTTGAGCTACGCCACCACCAAAGTATAAACTGTGCATTATTCATATTGTTTCCGTTTTAAAGTGATTAAATATTCCTTTCGACTACAAAAGTAAGAAATAAATATTATTTCACAAACATTCGAGCGTATTTTTTGATAAATTGCTGCACTTTTCTTGTTTTCACAAACAAAAGTGAAACAATTCATCACTTATACATTATTATATATACATCTATCCGCAATGGAAGAAGCGGCGCACAAGCTGCTCTGTAGCATCACGATTGTGCTCTATCGACTGGCGCAACGAAGCGTCATCATATTCGCGAAGCTGCTTGATGATACCGTCAATCATGGCTGGCGAGAACACCTCATACTGCTCGAACACCTCACGCTGGCGCTCAAGCACATCGGCAGAAGCCACACATGAGTCGGGCAAAGTAGAGAGCTGCGACAAACGCTCGGCATTGGCAGCGTCGTGAATGTTGACATTCACGTAAGTGCGGTCGGCTATCTCAAGCGCATTGTCCATCTCGAAACCATGACGGCAAGCCACACAAAGTCCTGCAAGCAACTGATAGATGTCGGCAGAGCCATCCGGCGAGCGCATCTCAACAGTCTGCTTAGCTGTAGTATCGGCATTGGCAGCAGGCTGCTGCGGGTTAGCCTGATGACACATGTCCTTGCCTGATGTCCATCCAAGCGGCACACGTACAAGCACAGAGCGGTTGCGGTCGCCCCAGCATATATTTGTAGGAGCCTCCTGATGAGGCACAAGACGGAAGTAGGCAAGCGGATTCTTGTTGCCAAACGCTGTTATGGCTCCTGCCACGTCCATCATTCCGGCAATCATGCGGCGTGCAGCCTCGCTCAAGGCTCCCTCGTGTATCATCTGGTTCTTGCCATCTTTCATTATGCGCATGTGTACATGCAGACCAGAGCCAGCCTTGCCCGCGATAATCTTAGGAGAGAAGGTCACGTCATAACCCTCGCGCCATGCCATATTGCGAATCACCCACTTGGCAATCATCAACTGGTCGGCAGCCTCAACAGCAGGAACCGGCAGGAACTCTATCTCGTTCTGCTCGTAGCAGAGACCTTCCATAGTGAAGTTGCCCACCTCAGAGTGTCCATACTTAATCTGTCCGCCACACTGTGCCACAGCATGCATGCAACGCTGACGGAAGTCGCCTGTCTTGAAGAAAGGAGCCGACTCATGGTATCCACGCTGGTCGACAGCAGGGAACTTTTCTTCAGCAACGCTCACCACATAGTATTCCAACTCGCCCATAGCGTGGAACTCCATGCCAGTGACCTCATGGAAGGCACGTGTTGCCTTAACGAGAGTATGCTCAGGAGAAGAAGCAAGAGGCTCACCATCCTTGTCGAAGAAAGAGCAAAGCAGACACAAAGTAGGAATCTCGGCGAATGGGTCGCGGAATGCCGTAGAGAATCTTGGCAATACATAAAGGTCGCTACTGCCAGCCTGGATGAATGAGAACAGCGACGAGCCATCCACACGCTCACCGCATGTGAGAATTGTGTCAAGATATTCCTTGGAGTTGATGGTGAAGCCAAGGGTCTTCAGACGACCGTCGCCACCAGGATACATGAAGTTGACCATCTGTATATCGTTCTCGGCGATATAGTTGATGATGTCTTCTTTAGTAAACTCACTTGGCATTTTCTTGAGTGCGCGCACCACTGGGTTCGCATTCATAAGAATAAGATTTTCGTTCATAGACTTATGGTTGTTAAAGGATTAATAGATTATTTGTTGTTTGCTCGGCAAATGTACAAAAAGTAATGGACTTGGCAAAGAAAAAAGCTACAAACTTGCAAACTGAATGCAAACAGGCTTGCCGAGCTTGATCTTCTGGCGAGTGTTCACAAGTTTTCCTGTCTTCTTATCGCGTCTATACACTTGTATGACATTGCTGTCGCGACATGCCACAAGCATGTAGTTGCCATTGGGAGTTATGGCAAAGTTGCGTGGATGGGCAGCGGTTGGTTGGAAACCTATCTTTGTGATAAGTCCTGTATTCTGGTCGACAGAGAATATAGATATTCCCTCGTCCTTCAATCTATGCGAGGCATAAAGGAACTTGCCGTCGGGCGAAAGATGAATGTCGGCACTGCCACTTGTCTTAGTCTCCGAAGCCTGAACGCGCTGCAATTCCTTCAGATTGCCATCGTTATAGCCAAGCACAGTAACCGTGCCATCAAGCTCACCTATAAGATAAGCCACCGTACCCTTATCATTAAACACTATATGACGAGGACCAGTGCCCTTGGGTGCGCTATATATCTCAGTAGGATTTGTAAGAAAAGCACCATCGGTCTTGTTGGCATCATTAGCGTCAAAACGCCATATACAGTCGTTGCCCAAATCAGTGGCTATCATATAGCGGTGGTCGGGAGTCATCATGCAACAATGGATATGCGAGTTAGCTCCCGATGATTTATCGCATATATACTGACACTCAGCACCTATAGAGCCATCCTGATTTATAGGGAATACTGATATATCGCCACCATTATAGTTTGACGTCACCAAACGTCTGCCATAAGCCATGATGTTGCATGGAGCCGCGCCAGGCATATTCTTCACATGCCCGTTAGACAATGTGCCACAATGCTGACTGCTGAGAAGCGAAAGCGTGCCTTTCTGGGCATCAAAGCTATAAGCCTCGGCACCGCGTCGCTCGTCGTCATACTCATTCACAGCATACACACGCGTGGCATCATCATTGAAAGTAAGGAATGAAGGATTGCCAGCCTTAACGCTACTTATGGCCTCGGCCTTGCCATTGTCCTGGTTGAAACGGTAGACATACATGCCTTCAGATGTGCTCTGTTCGGTGTAGGTGCCAACAATCATTGTCAAGTCGTTGCCGGCAAACGACTGAATGCCGACAAAGGCAGCTGCAACAGCTGATGTTAATAGTCTTTTGGTTCGATTCATTTTTTATGTAGATATAAATATGTTGTCTGCAAAATTAAATATATTTTCTGGAGTTATCACATATTTATCGCCACAAAAGTTGTAACTTTGCGAAATATATGCTACGAACATAACAATTAATAACAAATAGCACTATAAAATGAAAAAAGAAAAAGAGCAAATCCAGTTGCCCGACAACGCCTTCACAGAGTTGAAGCCGGGCGAGGAGTACAAGCCGATTATGTCGCCCGACCAGAATTACCCGGAGGTTAATCTTTGGTCGGTTACATGGGGTATCATCATGGCTATGCTGTTCTCGGCTGCCGCAGCCTATCTTGGACTTAAGGTGGGTCAGGTGTTTGAGGCTGCCATTCCTATCGCCATCATTGCTGTAGGCGTGTCTACATTCGCCAAGCGCAACAAGGCATTAGGCGAGAATGTCATCATTCAGAGTATCGGAGCTTGCTCGGGTACTATTGTGGCAGGTGCCATCTTCACCTTGCCTGCCATCTACATCCTTCAGGCCAAGTATCCGGAGATGAGCGTTTCGTTCTTCAAGGTGTTCTTCTCGTCTCTGCTTGGCGGTATCTTGGGCATATTGTTCATGATTCCTTTCCGCAAGTACTTCGTGAAGGACATGCACGGAAAGTATCCTTTCCCTGAGGCAACAGCCACAACCCAGGTCCTTGTAAGCGGCGAGAAGGGTGGTTCTCAGGCAAAGCCATTGCTTATGGCAGGACTTATAGGCGGACTCTACGACTTTATCGTGGCTACCGTGGGATGGTGGAACGAGAATTTCACAACACGTGTTGCCGAATGGGGCGTAATGGCTGCCGACAAGGCAAAGCTTGTGTTCAAGGTTAACACTGGTGCTGCCGTGTTCGGCCTTGGCTACATCATCGGTCTTAAGTATGCCTTCATCATCTGTCTTGGCTCATTTGCTGTGTGGTGGCTTATTGTGCCTGGCATGTCGATAATCTTCCACGACGAAGTGCTCAACCTTTGGAATCCTGAGATCACACAGACTGTTGGCGCAATGTCGGCAGAGGAGATATTCAAATATTATGGCAAGAGCATCGGCATCGGTGGCATTGCTATGGCTGGTATCATTGGCATCATCAAGTCATGGGGCATCATCAAGGGTGCTGTATCTCTTGCCGCAAACGAGATGAAGGGTGGCTCCAAGGACGCTAATGACACAATCCGCACACAGCGCGACATCTCTTTCAAGATTATCGCCATTGGAAGCATCGTCACCCTCATTGCCACATTCCTCTTCTTCTGGTTTGGCGTGATGGAGGGCAATCTGCTCTTTGCCATCGTAGGCATCTTGCTTGTGGCTGTCATAGCCTTCCTCTTCACAACAGTTGCAGCCAATGCCATTGCTATTGTTGGCTCAAACCCAGTGTCGGGCATGACACTTATGACGCTTATCCTTGCCTCTGTAGTGCTTGTTGCCGTAGGCTTGAAAGGCACAGGCGGTATGGTTGCCGCTCTTATCATGGGTGGCGTGGTATGTACAGCATTGTCAATGGCGGGCGGTTTCATCACCGACCTCAAGATTGGCTACTGGCTTGGAACAACACCTAAGAAGCAGGAGACATGGAAGTTCCTTGGCACACTTGTGTCGGCTGCCACTGTTGGCGGTGTGATGATGCTGCTCAACCAGACCTACGGATTTGCAAGCGGACAGCTCGCTGCTCCACAGGCCAATGCCATGGCTGCCGTGATTGATCCTCTTATGAATGGTGTGGGTGCTCCCTGGGCTCTCTATGGCATTGGTGCCATTATCGCCATTGTACTCACCTACTTCAAGATACCTGCCATCGCCTTCGCTCTTGGTATGTTCATCCCTCTTGAGCTTAACACTCCGCTCTTGGTGGGTGGCATAGTTAGTTGGTATGTATCCACACGTTCTAAGGACGCCGAGGTTAACCGTGAGCGCAACGAGAAGGGAACTCTGCTTGCCAGTGGATTCATTGCCGGTGGCGCATTGATGGGAGTTGTATCCGCCCTACTCCGCTTCTGCGACATACATCTCGTGAACGACAGTTGGATGGAGTCGTGGCTCGCTGACCCCTTGTCACAGATTGCCTCACTCGTGGCTTACTGCTGCTTGATAGGCTACTTCGTTGTGGCTACAAAGGTGAAGAAATAAGACACAATGAATTATGGATCTTAAAGGATTATACAAAGCTAATGAGCATCGCTACGACAATAGCGATGCTCTTTATGCACGCTGCGGACGAAGCGGTGTGTTGCTGCCAAAGATTAGTCTTGGCTTCTGGCACAACTTCGGAAGTGTTGACCCCTATGAGCGTAGCCGTGCCATCACGCATTGCGCCTTCGACAATGGCATAACACATTTCGACCTTGCCAACAACTATGGTCCTGTGAATGGCAGTGCAGAGGAGACTATGGGACGACTTATGGATGATGACTTCCGTCCTTATCGCGACGAACTGTTCATTGCAACAAAGGCGGGATATGAGATGTGGCAAGGACCTTATGGCAATTGGGGTTCGCGCAAATCGCTTATGGCAAGTATTGACCAGAGTCTGAAGCGTATGCATCTCGACTATGTAGACCTGTTCTACACTCATCGCTACGACCCGAACACTCCTCTTGAGGAAACTCTTCAAGCTATGGTAGACATTGTGCGACAAGGCAAGGCTCTGTATCTTGGCATAAGCCGCTGGCCTCTTGAGGCTCTTAAGTTTGCTGACAAGTATCTGCGTGAGCGAGATGTTCCGCCACTTATCTATCAAGGCCGACTCAACATGCTCGACCATGCGCCACAAGAAGAAGGCATACTCGACTATTGTGCAGAGCATGGCATAGGGTTCATATCCTTTTCGCCACTTGCACAGGGACTGCTTACCGACCGCTATCTCAATGGCATACCATCTGACAGCCGCATGGCACGCGAGCATTTCCTTAAGCACAGCATGCTAACACCCGAACTGCTTGCCCATCTTAAAGAACTCAACGAGCAAGCACAGGAACAAGAAAAGACTCTTGCCGAAATGGCTCTTGGCTGGATATTACAACAAAAGGGCGTGACAAGTGTACTTGTAGGAGCAAGCTCACCGGAACAATTGCTAAAGAATATGAATACTATTCTTTAAGACATACAGAAAGAGGCTATGGTTTAATCGCCATAGCCTCATATTTTTTTATTCAAATGTCTATTTGCAAACCTTTCGGTTTTTCTTCATTCCATTCTCTCCGTTTATGCTTACTACATAAACACCATGCTTCAGAGCGTCATACACCTTTGTTAGTGTCTCACTTCCGATGCCTTTGCCTACCACATTTCCCGACATATCAATTATCTGCCATGCACCTGTCACACCGTGGCACAAATTATTAATGCCAGATGTCAATGTCTTCAGGCTCTGCTTATCCACATTAAGCACAGCACAGTCGCAAGGATTCGTTGAATTGTAATTAGCAACGAAGGCAACTACATTCATCTGCTTCTCATTCCATTCCTCGTTAAGCACGGCATCAAAATGGCAGTCATATCCGGCAGCAATGTCCACTTTCTCGCCCCATGTAGGAGTAAGCGATAGGCGTGGCACATGGCTATGATAAAAGCCCTTGCTTGCTCCAGCCTGCGATGTACTGTAAAGACTGTCTTCTGTTACGAACACATAAAGGCGCACACTATCGGGAGTGGCTACAGGCAATAATTGCTTGCCAGAAACATCTATGCTTAGCTTTCTTGCTTCAGCCGACCAATCGGTAGTGATATTCACTGTGGCAAGAGCCGGACGCTGCAATTCCATTTCGTAAAGAGCCTTAAGAGTTGAACCATTTGCATTAAGAATAGGTGTCTCATAATTGTAGGCTTCGGGGAACACATCACGCATATCCATGCGGTCGACAAGCATAGCCGGCGCAAACTGATAGTAGGAAGGATAGAACCATTCATACTCCACACTCTCGTCAATAGTATACTTGTCGGTATAGAAGCCCGCATGATGGTCAATCTCCACAATATCTTCCATATCATGCGTCACCTTGTCTATTGCCTTGTGGGCATTGGGGCAAGCCGTACATTTCTCGGTAGAGAAAGTCTCAAGCAACACCTTGCGTGTCACATAGCTGTCGCGACACATCACATGGCATGTCTTAGTCGAGTTGTCACCTTCCACAGCATCAACACCACCGTTAACACTCTTCACCAACAGGCGCAAGTCTTTCTCGCACTCTGCATTCAACTTCATACTTGAGAGACTGAACGAACCTTCACTACGCGGAGCCACGTCAAGACCATCAACCTTCTCCTCGCATATCTCCTCGTCACCATCATAAAGTCCGAAAACAAGACTTGTGACATTTGTGGCTCCAAGATTCTGGAAGTCACCAAATATATCCATAGGCACACCTGTCTTGACATAAGAAGGAATATTGGCAGTGCCAAGTCTTACATTATTCTCAGGCAAATTGTCACCACTTATCGTGGCAAGCAACGACGCACTGTTCTTGCCCTCATATTCCTTCCACACTCCATCCTTGCCTAAGATATACTCAGGGTTCTTGACAAGAGCTTTGCCATAGCCGAGATATTTCACACCACTAACGGTATAGCCTACATAAAGACTGGAACCATCAATCAAGTAAGGAGTGCTGAGCTTGAACGTATTCCACTTTGACTTAGACGCACTTACCGTCTGCTGATAGAAAGGCTCCTCGTCAATGGCATGACTCAGAAATATTGTGATGGCATCGCTTTCTGTCTTGTCGGCAAAGGCTATAGTCACCTCGGTCAGTTCGCAGCCCTTATATGCCGACATATAGTCGGAGTCGAAGAATAAGGCAGAGCCAGCCTTGCTGTCTCCCTTCACTGGCTCATAACTCGTCACAGATTTCTTGTTGTTGCCAATTGTGAGTGTCTTGCTACCGGCATACACATTGAAACCTAAAAGAACCATGAGCACAAGGCACATCATTCTCAATTTTTTGTTTGACAAAATATTCATAATACTGATTTTATGATTAAAGGTAATTAAAAGAGTTTATACTAATACCACACAAAGCTACTCAATTTGTTCCATAAAAACAAGTGATTTATCAAAAAAGAGCCATTTATCAGATATTTTTTGTATATTCGCATCGTAATAAAAACAACCCACGAGTATGACAAGAAAATTATATCCCATAGGTATACAGACTTTCTCGGAAATCCGCATGAATGACAATCTTTATATAGACAAGACTGCCTATATATATCGTATGGCGAATTCTGACGGCAAATTCTTTTTTTTGAGCCGTCCACGCAGATTCGGCAAGTCGCTTCTTGTTTCCACATTGGTGAGCTATTTTGAAGGTCGCAAGGAACTCTTCAAGGGTTTGGCTATAAACTGTTTGGAGAAGGATTGGACTGAATATCCCGTGCTTCATTTCGACCTCTCGGGTGGCAAGCATCAAGAAAAAGACCAGCTGAACAGATACCTCGACTATATACTTAAGGATAACGAACGCAGATTTGGCATTGAGTGTGATGCTGTGGACGCAAATGTGCGTTTAGCAAATCTTATTTCTTCTGTATACAATAAGACGGGCAAACAGGTGGTTGTGCTTATCGACGAGTACGACGCTCCGTTGCTTGATGTGGTTCATCAAGACGAGCGACTTGAAAGCTTGCGACATCTTATGCGCAACTTCTACAGTCCGTTGAAGCAGTGTGAGCCTATGCTACGCTTCGTGTTCCTTACGGGTATAACTAAATTCTCGCAACTCAGCATATTCAGCGAACTGAACAACATCACCAATATCAGCATGGACGAAGCCTATGCTGGCATTTGTGGCATCACCAAGGAAGAATTGCTAACACAGATGTCTGACGACATTGATGGTCTTGCCACTAAATTGTCTATCACAAGAGAAGATGCCATACAACAACTGACAGACAATTACGACGGTTACCATTTCACATATCCATCGCCCGACATATTCAATCCTTTTAGTCTGCTGAACTGTTTCTCAAAAGAGAAAATAGGGGCTTATTGGTTTGGCTCTGGCACACCGACGTTCTTGATAGAGATGATGCGAAAGTTTGGAACTACACCAATGGATATTGGCGAAAGAGAGATGGCAGACGTGTCCGACTTTGATGCTCCTACTGAGACGATGGAGTCGATAGTTCCTCTGCTTTATCAGAGTGGCTATGTTACAATAAAGGACTATGACGAGGAGACCAACCTCTATGAATTGGGAATTCCAAATAAGGAGATACGCATAGGCTTGTTCAAGAGTCTTCTGCCCAACTACCTGTCACGAAGCTCACAGAGAGGAAAGGTTGCCATTGCCCAAATGTCCGTTCTTATAAAAAAGGGAGATATCGACGGGGCATTGGAGCTGTTCCGAACCTTCCTCGCTACTGTACCATATTGCGAGAACACCAAGTATGAGGGACATTTCCAACAACTTATGTATGTAGTGTTCTCCCTGCTTACCGACTACCGCATCATTGTGGAACAACGAACAGCTAATGGACGTACCGACATAACAATGGAGACTCAAGACTGCATATACATAATGGAACTGAAATTTGGCAAGACCGCTAATGAAGCACTTGCACAGATAAACTCGAACCATTATGCTGACGCTTTCGCCATGAGCAACAAGAAGATTATTAAAGTTGGGATTGGCTTCGATATAAAAGACGAAAGAAACATAACGGAATGGAGAGTGGAGAAATGCCTGTAGCTTTAGAGATGTCTTCAACAGACATTCCCATGTTCAGCAGATTCCTTGCTACTTCAGCTCGTCCCTTGGCAACGCCTTCTGCCAAACCTTCTTTACGTCCCTCGGCTCTG
>CAKQFF010000035.1 GCA_934230685.1 uncultured Prevotella sp.
ATGGCGACCAGATGAACAACAACCAGACAACAGTCACATTCACCGAGACTGCAAAGGATGTTTACACCCTTTCGCTCACCAACGTTGCTATTCCTAAAGGCGTAGACCTCGGCACTGTTTCGTTCGAAGGCGTTCAGCGCACTGGCAGCGACAGCGAGGCAAGCTTCACAAGCAAGAAGGGTAAGGCTAAGACAACAGCTACACACCCGTCTTATAAAGAGCTCGACTACACTGATTTCGAGTTTATCGTAGGCTTCGACGCAGATAAGAAGGTGACAAGCTGCACAGGTAAGTTCGTTGTTGACAACTATGACGAGACGGTTTCTTATACATTCAACTTCACACCGACAGAAACATCTGTGAACACAGTAGTAGCTGCTGACGGCACAGTTAAGCACATCTACACCCTCACTGGTGCGAAGGTTACATCTCTCCAGCGCGGCGTGAACATCGTGCGCACAGCCGACGGCAGAACGCTGAAGGTTTTGAAGAAGTAAATTGCTATTAATTAATAAATAAAAAAATGAAGAAGTTTTTTATGACACTCGCCGTTGCTGCGACAGCATTCATGGCGACAACAGCTAACGCTCAGACAAAAGAACAGTTCACCGACGATCTCGCAATCTCGCTCAATGGTGCTCCACAGGAACCTGTTAAAGGAACAACAGTTGAGCTTGAGCATCTGACAGATGGTACATCTACATTCATGCTCAAGAACTTCACTTTCGGAGCATTTGAAGTGGGCGATGTAATAGTTGAGGGTATCAAGGGCGTAAAGGATGGCGACGCTACAACTTATGACTTTGAAGGCAATGCAAAGCTGCCGAGCAACACAACGCTTGCGGACATTCTCGGACACCAAATTCCTCTTACACTCCACTCTGTAGTAGAAGGTGGTAAGCTCTATGCTGAGATCTCACTCCTTGTAGACATGGGTGAAACGCTTAAGGTTGACTGCGTATTTGGCAAGAAGTCGGAAACAGCTATCAATGGTGTAGTAGCAGGCAAGACCGCTCCGGTGGCTGTGTTCAACGCTACTGGCGCACGTCAGAACGGCTTGCAGAAGGGTCTGAACATCGTTCGCACCGCTGACGGCAAGACTGTTAAGGTGTTGAAGTAATATAGACACGATACAACAAACAACTATACGGGGTGTGTTAAAATGAGTTTTGATGATGTTAAAACTTGTTTTAATGCACCCCGTTTGCAATAATATTGCTATATTTGAGCAATCTAAACTAAAGTTAATATGAAAGAGGTTCTTTCTATAGTACTCTTCCTGATGACCACACTCTGCACATTTGGTCAGGTGTTTACCGACGATTTGCATGTTACAAGTGGAGCAGGCAGAACAACCGACTACACACAGAAGGAAGTGGAGCTGAAGCGAGTGGGTGGCAGTAGATACAAGGTGACATTTAAGAAACTCGCACCAATGGCATACAAGACGTTTGGCGACTTTGAAATTGATGGCGTTATGTCTAAGGTTGATGCAGAAACTGGCGTTACTACCTTTGCCACTTCGGCCACCGAGGGCAAATGGGTAAACGTTACCGAAAATGCCGCCATCGGAGGCGTAACCGAGGGAAGCAAGTCTACACTCACCTCCTTTACGGCTACACTCTCTGCCGATAAGTCGAAGTTTGTAGCAGAACTCAATTTTATGACAATGGGTTCGGACGTGAGCGTGGTGTTCGGTAAGCAAATCGACACTGCCATCAACACCCTAACCACTGCCGACGACAACACCTACGTCGAGATATACAACCTCGGCGGAGTACGCATACAGCACCTCCAGCGTGGCATCAACATCGTGCGCACAGCCAACGGCAAGGTAAAGAAGCTGCTCGTGAAGTAACCCCAGGGGGTGCACTTGTCTCAAGTGCACCAACCAAGTAGCAGTGCACCAACCAAGCAGCAGTGCCAATAGCTCTGTTGGTGCAGTTCTTGCTCTGGCAAGCGGCAAAGCCGAGCGGGGACAACTGCACCCCCTATGGTGCACCAACCAAGCAAAAGTATAAGAGGGCATGGCGAGAAACCATGCCCTCTTTGCGTATATTTCTCATCGTAGGAGGCTATGGTAGGGATGCTATACCCTCCTAAATACCAACAAAAACTACAGATAATGTTTGCGTTGCAGATATTTTATTCCTAACTTTGCATTGTCAAGACAACAAAAAGCATCGATTGTGAGCTTTTCTGTCACACGCAGCAGCGATTTATACAATTACATTTACAAACATATATAGGATTTCTAAGCAAGGACTATGACCGGTTGCAACTTGTTATACTTCTTATATGGAGCGAGCATAATGTTCCATCTGATGATGGCATTGTTGTTCAGTTACAAGCGTCGCGCTTCGCTGAACATCTATGTCAGCACGCTCATGCTCGTCACCGCAGCGCAATACGTCAAGAACCTTGCGCTTATAGGAGATGGCTATTATGACAATGCGCTCGAATCATTGTTCTCTTCGAGCATAGACCTGTTCACCATGCCGCTCTATGCCATCGTCCTTATCGAAGCATGTCGCCCTGGATGGCTCAACTGGTGGCGTGCGTCGTTGTTGTATATCCCGTTCTTAGCGTTTATGACCGTGTCGTTAGTTTACCCCGAGCCGTTAGTGTTCGACGTGATACACATCTCCTCGTTTGTTTATGGCGTTGTACTCTTGAGTTGGTCGCTGCACGAAGTGCCCCGCTTCGAGCGTGCGCTGATGGAGGAGTTCTCCTACGAGAAATACATCAACTTCAACTGGTTGCGTGGCATTATCGTGTCGTTCTTCTGCATCCTTCTGCTGTGGATATACGACAGTGTGCACCCCAGTTGCGAGAATGATGCCATCTACCTTATTGATTCGCTCGTGGTGTGGGCGGTGGCTTGTTTCTTCTTCTATCGTCAGGCTCGCGTGATAAGCATTGTTAAGGCATACGAGTCTGCCGACTCACAATCGGTAGTGGCACCTTCAGAGGCAGAGGCAGAGGCTTTAGCATCCGTTGCTACCTCGCTGGAGACCGACATCGATACTGACACAGACTTGTCGGACGCTCCCACTGACGAGCAGAGCGTGCAGCAGGAAGCTGCCTTCGCTGAGCGTATGCACCTGCTCTTTGAGCGCGATCATGTGTACCTCAATCCGCGTTTGCGCCTTACGGAGTTGGCTGCTCTTCTTGGCACCAATCGCACATACCTATCGCAATACATCAACCAGTGTTGCGACACCACGTTCTACGACTTTGTCAACGATTACCGCATACATCATGCTAAGCTGCTTCTTCACTCCACTGACGACACTCTCGACACCATCGCCACGAAGTCGGGCTTCAATTCTTTGTCCACTTTCCGCCGTGCATTCCAGCAGCGTGAGGGCAAGAGTCCGATAGAGTTTCGTGCGTCAAATGGTAAAAATAGCGTGTCAAACGATTAAAAAGTCGTTGAAATCGACGATTTTTACACAATGACACATATCTTTTACCGATTGCAATCGCAAGTTTATCGAAAGTTTGTACTTTTGCAGTGTAATGTTGTGATAACATTTAGTTATTAATACAAATTAGTATTAGTAAAGCCAGTAATGTAAATGAATGAATAAATAAGAAGCAGTTTGTAATTGTTTGATAAATCAAGAAAAGAGTTTAAGAACCGCCGAGCAGTGATGCTGGGCGGTTTTTTGTTTGTTGCTTGCTTAAGTTACATATATTAGCTACCGCTCCTACTTCTGTTTCTCGTAATAATCTATAGCTGCCTTTATGTTTTTTTGTACAGCCTTGGTGCTGAATGTAGCTCCGGTGCATCCGTCTATATCGGTGCGTTGGGTTAGCTTCTTTGCCTTTGAGATTTTGAGGTTATTGTATAGCGGCAGCAGAAACTGCTTTACACGGGCAAAGTAGGGTACAGTTTCTTCGTTTTTCAGTGCTACCACTTTCTGCACCTTGCCGTTCTTGAAGTGTACTTCTACGGGCGTGGACTTACGATATCCGCGTGCGTTGCATATAGTGGTGGTGCGCACGATAGTGGTGCCATCGGTATGGCGTGTTATTACGTTGTCAGAGTGGATGTTTGAGGCTGCGAGGAGCAGCAATAATGTAGCCGCTCCTCGTTTTATACACTTATGTGTTGAAAGCATAATGTTTGTCGTTTTTTATGAATTCAATTATTTCATTGTTACCTGAATGCGATTGCCAGGGGCTGTGAGCTGTCGGCAGAATTGGCGTATGTCATCGGTGGTGATACTGTCTACCTTCTGCAGATAGTTGCGGTTGAAGTCGATACCTTCTCGCAGCTGGTGGTAGCGCACGTATTCCCACCATCCGTTGGTGAGCACGGCACGTTGATAGTTCTTGCGCTCATACTCCTTCACTTTCTGCAGTTGCTCGATGGTGGGACCTTCGGTGGCCATGCGCTGCAGATTGAGGTCGATGAGTGGCAACAGTTCGTCGTATTTGTCGGGGTCGCAACGAAAACTTACGGTCATGGAACATCCGTCTGTAGGATATTTCCAGAACTGGCCCTCTACGCTCACTCCGTATGTGCCGCCACGTTCCTCGCGCACCTTTTCAGTGTATACACCGCGCATTATCTGCGACAACACATCGAGCTTGAGGTCGGTGTCGGCGGTATAGGCTATTGGGGCTGAGTATACGATGTTGGTCTGTGCCGAGGGTGTTATCATCTGTTTGTGGAACACCTTTGTCACCTGTCCCTCCTGTATGTTGAGTGTGTATTGTCCTGGCTTGCAGTCGTTGTTGCTATTGCGCTTTCCTGGTAGGCTTGCCACGTATTGGCAGAGTAAATCGTCGAAATCGTCCTGACGTATGTCGCCCGTAACGATGAGGTGCATTCCTGCAAGATTACTGAAACGCTCATTGTAAATCTGGTAGATGCGGTCGAAGTTTACCTCGTTCATACGTTCCGCCGTGAGCGGTTGAGTGCGCTTGCGTTTACCGTATACGGCTACGCGCAGCGAGTCGTTATAGGTGACATTAGGGCTTGCGTTGCGATTTCGCAGCATCGACTGCTGTTTGGTTATCATATTCTGGAATATATCCTTGTCCTTGCGTGGATTGGTGAGATAGAGATACATTATCTCTAACCATGTCTTAAGGTCGGAGGCTACACATACTCCCTTTACGCCCTCTTCCTCGGCATCGATGTATGGAACTACACGCAGTGCCTTGCCACGGCGCTTCTTCTCGAGAGTGAGAAAATCGAAGTCAGCTGCTCCGCTCTCTTTAACTATGCTGTTAAGGAATTGTAGTGTAGGGGCATCTGTGTCGGGATATAACGAGCGGCCGCCAAGACGGAACATGTTGATGGTGAGGCGGTTGGGTTCGATGTCTGACTGTCTGGCACTTACCTTTATGCCGTTCGAAAGGACGTATTCGGTGTAACCATTGTCGGTTGCTTGCTTTGAGAGTATCTTACCCTTTTTTGGCAGCTTCTTCATGAATACGGGGTCTACCTGCTGCGCTGTGTTGTCGTTGGTGTATTCACGCTGTTGCGCGCTTTCTATCCACGTCTTGAGCTGGTCGGATGTGGGCATGGTGTATGGCTTGCCGTCGTACTTGGTGGGTCCGAAGACGATGCACACTTGATTTTGGTTGTCCACTATCTCCGCCATCGTTTTGTTGATGTCGTCGAGTGTAACGGTAGCTGAGAATTCTGCCTCCAGTGCAGCCTCGTATTCGATGTTCATGCAAGGCTCGTTGTTGCAGAAGTTGGACACAATATTCTTTGCATATTCGGCATTGCGTGTCTTGTTTTTGTTGTCCAAACGGTGTTCGATGTTTACGGTGTGCTGCACCTTGGCATGCTCAAGCTCGGCGGTGGTAAAGCCGTAGCGTCTTGCCTTCTCCACTATCTCGATGGCAGCATCTATACCAACCTGCGGATTGTTGGGCATGAGTCCGAGGTTGAGGGCGAAAGCATCCTTTTCAGTGGTGACGTAGAAGTTGCCTACGCGACAGTTTGCCGACATCACTCGGGGTTGTGCCTCGTGTGACAGCTTTGCCAGACGCTGGCGCAGTATGAACATGGCGAGTCGTGACTTGTAGCTGCTGAGGAATGCCTCGCGTGTGTCTCTCGACTGGCGTTGCTCGGCATCGTGCTTCATGTAGAGTGAGAAATTGAGTGTTGGCTGCTCGTTGTCGGCCTGTGTGTAAACAATCATCTCTTTGTTGTCGGGTACTGTATAGTATGTGCGCTGCGGAGCACCAATAGGCATGGGATTGTCACTGAAGAGCTTTCGTATCTTGGCTTCTATCTGGTCTACATCGATGTCGCCCACTACGATGATGCCCTGCAGGTCGGGACGATACCACTTTTGGTAATAGTCGCGCAGTGTGTCGTAGTGGAATGTGTCCACCACTTCGATGTGTCCTATTGGTAGGCAGTCGGCATATTTCGACCCAGCGTATATCACGGGCATTGCATTCTCCATCATACGCTGCGCTGCCATGCGCGAACGTCGTGTGCGCCACTCTTCTCGTATCACGCCACGTTCTTGGTCAATCTCGTTGTCTTTAAGCAGTAGTGAGCCTGCCCAGTCGTGTAGTATGGTGAGACAGGTGTCGGTTACGCCAGCCTTGCTCACAGGAGCATTGGATATGTTGTACACGGTCTGATCGATGGATGTGTAGGCATTAAGGTCGGCCCCGAACTTGATGCCGTTGCGTTCGCACCAGTTGCGTACAGAGTGTTTGCCTCCATTGCCGTCAGGAAAGTTGCGTGTGCCGTTGAACGCCATGTGCTCAAGGAAGTGAGCCAGCCCGCGCTGCTCGGGTTGCTCGAGTATAGAGCCTACACGCTGTGCAATGTAGAAGTCTGCTTGCCCCGGAGTTTGGTCGTTGTGGCGTATGTAGTAGGTAAGCCCGTTGGCGAGCTTACCTTTGCGTATACAACTGTCGAGAGGCAACGTCTGCGCCGACATAGCCATACTGCAGCCCAGGCACATCAGAAGAGAGAAGATTCGTCTTTGTTTCATATAAAGAGATTAAGTGTTAAAGTTGGAAACTGATATTTATGTCTCAACTGTTATTTATTACTCGGCAATCTCAATGCCGCTGATAGTGTACTTCTTGTTGTTCTTGACGATAATAATCTGTCCGTTTCTCAAGAATACGCCGTTGGTTGTATTGCCGGTGTTGACATTAGTGTTGTCGATGCCTGTTTCTGTGTCAGGGTCGAGTGGCAGAGCCTTAAGACCGGCACCAATAATGTTGCCCTCGCCAAGAGCGATGGTGGTGTTGCCGCGAAGGTTGCCAATAAACTCGGTAGTGCCAGTTGATGTAACCTCGCCATTGTTGGTGCACAATTCTACAGACACCAGTCCCTCGGCACGTGCCGAGTTGGCTGCTATGCCGGCAACGTACATGTCTTGTCCGCTAACCGAGCCTTGGTTGGCACAGTTCTTTATGGCAGTGGCAGCCTGGTCGCCCTTCATCACGTTGCCAACGATGCCGCCAACATTCTTCACACCGCTTATCGAGCCTCTGTTGGTACAGCCTTCGATGTCTACAGCATTGGTGGTGCAGCTTACGATGCCTGCAGTGTACTGCTTCGACTTGGCTGTACCCTGAGTGTCGTCTACATTGCCGTTGTTGGTGCAATACTTTATGGCACCCGAGTAGGAACCCGCAATACCTGCCGAGCCAACACCGTTGGTTGTTGATATCTTGCCGCCGTTGGCGCTACTTTCTATAAGATAGTTGTAGGTGGTGATGCTGTTGCCCGACTGCGAACCGCCGCAGACGCCCGCCGCATAGGTCATGGCCTTGACGTTGCCGTAGTTATGACAGTCTTTTATTGTGCCACAACCGTTGACCATAAATCCGCATATACCGCCGGCGGCAAAGTTGGTGGCTGTGATGTCGGCATTGTTGGTGCAGTCTTGTATAGTACCCATATTGAGCGAGGCAATAGTGCCAACGTAGTTGTAGCTTGTGATGTGGTTGCTCTCGTCGAAGACGATGTTTCTAACGACACCGTTCTTGTCGATACAACCAAACAGGGCGTTGTACTTGCCGGCTGCATTGTTGCTGCTCTCGGTGTGGTAGATGCCGCTGATGGTATGGCCGTAGCCGTCGAATGTTCCGTCGAAGCCGTAGGCTATCTTGGTAATCTGGGCGTTGCCGTCCTTGCCGATGGCAGGCAGCTGAACGGGGTTTTCTGCCGAACCGCCGAAGTCGATGTCGTTAGTCATCTTGAAGTACTCGCCAGTTCCTTTGTGATCGGCGTTGCAATTCTTAGCCATTGCTTCGAAATCGGCTGCTGTGCTGATGATGTAGGGGTCGCCTTGTGTACCCGAACCTTTAAGTCCCCAGCTGTTAGATACTGTAGAGCCATCGCTCTGTGCCATAACTGTCATCGTTGCTACGCAAGCGAAGATGAGTGTAAAGATTTTTTTCATATTATGTTTTTTAAAGTTGTGTTTAAAATGTTGCTGCTGCTGTGATGATAAGCGTATTGCGTGTTTGTCCTTTAGTGTTGCTATTGGTGGCTTGGCGGAGGTTGTACCTCAGGGAAATGGCAGGTCGTATGGACGTGCCTTTTAAGGGCATCTCGTAGGTAATGGCAGCGTGGGCTGCCCATTGTCTGTAGCTGCCCATTGCGGCAGAGCCTCCTGCCTCTGCCGACCATAAATATCCTCTTCGTGTGAGCACACTGCGTCGTGCACTGACAAACGGGGTTATGATGTGGTGTGAGGCGGTGTATATATCGGGATATACGTAGGCAGTCTGTTGGCGAGTCCAGTACTTGGCACCTCCCGTTATGTGCCATAGGTATATATTGCCAGATGGTTCCCAGTAGGTGTTGAGGGCTGCTGTACCGTATGTCTGTACCTTATCTGCCATCTTTGTTGGTTCGAAGTATTCGTAGTATATGGCTGATGTGCCGTTGGTGGCTATGGTGCGGCGATAGTTCTCGCGTTCAGACGTAAGCCGCTCGGTGGCCATTCTCAAGTCAACCCATACAAGACGCTCAGCCCTTTGTGTTATGTCGTAGCGCAGATGCAATGCGAAGTTATCACCATGGTGCTGCTCGTGTGATGCACTGTATTGCGACTTGCGTCCATAGTAGCCATTGCGATGACTGTATACGATGTCGGCAAAGAGGCGGTTGTATTTGCTTTGAACCGTCACACCAATGTATTCAGACAGTAGTGGTAAACGGTTTTTGCTATCGGTGAATCCTTCGGTGCCGAATGCTTCGCGTTCGCCATGATGGTTGGCATAGTCGATGAGTGTGTAGTATATTTGGTCAGTTGTACCATAGGTCTTGAACTGCATCGCCTCAGTGCGGCGGCTGTACACCATCCCTATGCCAATGCCACTGTTGTGTGGTAACAAAAAATGTGCGTCAAGACCAGCGTTTATATCCATCAGCGTGTTACTGTGGCGTAGGTCGCGCTGCTTGGCATATGTGCCAGCCGTATAGTTGAGTTGTGCGCCAATGGCAAGACATCGCCATGCCTTCCACCCGATGGCTCCGTTGATGCTGAATGTCTCCATGCTCTTGTCGCCAGCATTGTTATCCGCTTCGACAAGGTCGAACGGCATTAACTTCATTGTAGGCATAAGCATACTGCCTGCTGCTTCTGAGATATTGTGTCGGCTGTACGTGGCTCTGCCGTAAGCCACAATGTCAGACGAGAGCCTGTAGTATGACTGCACATCTGCCGCTTTCCTTCTGACATGGTGTGCAGCTTGCCTCCGTCGTGACGATAAGATAGGGTGGCGTGGGCTATGGTGCTGTCTGCATAGGTGGTCAGTGCGGCGGCATTGCTTGCTGTGAGCCATGGGTTGCGCTGTTGGGTTAGCTGGAAGTCGCGTTGTGCCATGGCTGGTAGGCACAGCAGATTAGCGTAGAGAACAATTGTCAGCTTCATAGAAATCATTCGTTGAATTATTGGTGTCTTGATATATGGCATGTCCGTCTACAGTCTTCTCCACCTTTCTTATTAGAGAGTGGCCGTAACCTCCGGTCAGAGTTGCATAGCCGTTGTCGAGGTCTGGCGTGAGGCGTTTCTTGCATTTGGCAAGAGCCGTGGCGTTGTACACTTCCATGGCATCAATCACCCACCTGCGTGGCATTTTCAGGCAGGCATACACTATGTTGCCTTCATTGCCCGTTGGGTATATTATGTTGTCTGGGTTCTCGCCGAATTGCTTTGGTGTAATATCTTCTGTGCGGAACAGTATCACGGCTGGCGAAGTCTGGCTCATAGGCCAAGCATTGCTTTTGCCGTATTTCACAGCCTTCAGATAGTGGTTTGTGGCGATAACATCGGCAGGCGAGGGATAATACCGAGTGTTGTTGTACTTGCCTCCGTCGCTGCTTGTTGCCTCCATGTCGTACATACAATAGTAGGCAGTGTTGGCATAGTTGATGGAGTTGCTGTAGGTTGGAGTGTTGTCAATGGCGCCATGCACGTTTACTACGAGTTCTGAGTAGGGTGCTATTGTATTGCCCTGCTGGAAAAACCAGATGCCGTTGAGTGCTGGAATCCAGTCTTTGTCAGCATAATCGAGTTTACCACCGTTGAGAAACGAGTGGGTGTTGGCTTCTGCATTGTATGGCTCGATAATGCCGAAACCTACGTTGTCGAGCGATACCGTCTCTGATGAGTTGTTGTACAGGATTATACATTTGTCTATGGCGAACTTTCCCGAACCATCGTCCTTCTGACAGCCTCCATTATACAGTTCCTTTATTAGGATAGGGTTGGCAGTCTGCATAGTTGTGATGCTTACGGTCAGCTCTATTGTAGTGTTGTTGCTGCCTATTGCTACGTCAGACAATGCTCCGTTGTATACATGACGGAAATATTCGTCGTCGCTCACCTTCGATGCGCTGACACTGTATATTCCGGTGGGTAGCGTGAAGCGAGCTATACCGTTGGCATCGGTAGCTGCTTCGAAGGTGCTACCTATGCTGTTTGTCATCTTTACGGCAACACCGTCTACGTTATGATTCAGCCTCACCTCGACATTGTAGGTGTTAATTTGTTCGTCGTAGCTGCACGATGCCACCAGCATGGTCAGCATCGTAAGCAGTATGAAGAATGAGTGCTTTATTATATTATTCATATCTCCTTGTTTTACTTGTTTCTTGTCAACTCGTCTATTGTCTATAGTTTCACTCTGACGGATGCTCCATAGTAGAATTTTGGTATGTATCCGCTATCAAACAGCGATGTCTTCAGTCCCGTTTGCTTATTTCGGACGGATGCCAGATTGTTGAAGAAGTTGTTGGCGTAGAACGATAGGCTCACCCATCTGCCTATCTCCTTCGTCACGGAGAAGTTGGCTGAGTAATATGCCGATATATTCTGCGGATTGAAGTAGTAGGCGGTGTTGCTTCTTACTATTAGATCACACAATTGCCGGTAGAGTGTGGGGTTGTTGTCTTTGGCAGCCAGAAGAGCCTCTGCGTATGGAATGCGCTCCGAAGGGTTATCCCATGTTGAGTAATATTTAGGATACACAGCCACATAATGGTCAGTCTGCCCCACGTATTTAGTTCCAGTCACGTCGCCAGCCTCATTTAATGCTATCGTTGTACGATTGCTTGACAGGTTGCGTCGGTAGTTGAGCATGGTTGCTTCAAGTCGCATTGTCATGATGAGTCTCAGTTGTGGTATGCGTGCCGTCAGCGTGGTGTTGAGGCTGCATCCCTTGTTCATCATGCCGTTGCTCACCGTAGGGGTGCTTGTCGTTGAGGCTGATGCGACGTTGCTGCCTACGTAATAGCCTATAAGCGGTTGTGCGCCCGAACCTTCGGCTTGGTCGCCGATGCCATTGGGACATCCGGCTATGAGTGTATTGTCTGTGCCACGATAGTGATAGTACTTGCCGTCGATGCGCAGCGACAGTCCCAGAGTATGGTGGTTGTTGATGATAGGCATCTCTGCCACCCATTCCAGTCCGTAGCGTGTCACGGGAGAACCATTCACATACTGACGGTTGGCAGTGTATGTGCGGCGGATAGAGTAGGGTAAGTTTACGGTGTTGCCGTTGGTTGCAGATGTTACGCTTATCACACCAGTCGATGGATCGACACTATATATGCGGTCGGCAGCGGCAATGCTACATCCTTCAAGAGCCGACTGCGATGTCTGGTTGTAGGCAAATGGAGAGTATACATTCAGTGTCTGATACGGATTGTACGTGCGGTTCCAATATGCCGACAGGCTCAGTCGTGCCTTACCGACCATTGCTTCCAATCCTGCCTCTATTTGATTGGAGTGCTGCCATTTCAGATTGCTGTTATATATAGCACGCTGCACATTGGTGTAGTAGGCATAGTATGCTTTGCCGTCGGCAGTAGAACCAGGGGTGAACACGAGTCGGTCAGTATAGGTGTCGGCAGGATAAAGCACTTGAAACGATGGCAGTTTGACGCTTTTGCCATAGCCGGCATGTAGTGTGAGCGAGACGTTCTTACCTTTTATTATATTATAGCGAGCATTGAATCTTGGTGAGGGGCTGGCTGCGGTGCCATATTCTGAACCGCTGATTATGGTGATATCGTTGCGCAGTCCGCCTACAAGCATCAGTCTGCCCATGGTTAGCCGTTCCTCTATAAACATTGCCAGGCTATGCATTGTTGGCAGGAGACTATAGTCGTATGGTCGCCATGTGGGAGCCAAACGCATGTCGTCGTAATATGTGCCGTGACCATTGTTGCGTGTAGAGTTTAATTCGGTGCCTACAGTAAGTTTGTTCACCGCGCTGAGTATGCGTCGTGTCCACTCACCCTTTAGTTTGAGTTGTAGACTCTGTAGCTTCTGGTCGTTGAACGAACGCACATACCAGTATCCCGTCGTACTAAGTATGATGCTGCCCGTGCCCATGCCATCGGCATAGTCTTGGGCTATAGCATAGCCGTTGGTAGTGGTGTGCAGACTGGCTTGTGTGGATGACGACGATGTGTTGGTGTTGTTGTCCGAGCGTCGATCGGCTGTAGAGAAGGCTGCCTGCAATGTTATGTTGAACACTCCTGAACTCCTGCTGTTGTAGAGCCAGTCAAGCATCATATTAGCACGTAGCTGATTGTCGCGTTGACGCTGATAGGTATCGCGAAAGGCATCGGGGTCTGCCTCCGAATTATATCCGCCAATGTTGCCCGTAAGTCCAGCTGTCAGATTGAGGCTTGAACCCTTCATGCGGAATACCTTATTGTAAGTAGTCGATAGTATGTTGCGGCTATAAGCAGTATGTGGCGATGTAATGTCGGTGAACGATTGTGCATGTTCTATAGAGAAATTAAGCGTTCCGGCATTGTGTGCCAATGCTAAGCCCTTGGTTAGTGCTACCTGTCGGGTGTACGGATTCATGGAAGCCTCCACAATCCATGGAGTGTGTCCGCGACGGGTATTCACCTTC
>CAKQFF010000036.1 GCA_934230685.1 uncultured Prevotella sp.
CCATATTGACAACGATGAGGTGAAGGGACGTATCATTGGTCGTGAAGGTCGTAACATTCGTGCTCTTGAGGCTGCCACAGGTGTGGAGATTGTTGTTGACGATACTCCTGAGGCTATTGTTATCTCAGCCTTTGACCCAGTTCGTCGTGAGGTTTGCCGTCTTGCTCTTCATCAGCTTGTGGCTGACGGACGTATACATCCAGCCCGCATCGAAGAGGTTGTGGCAAAGGTTAAGAAGCAGCTTGACAATGAAATTATCGAGACAGGTAAGCGCACTGCCATAGACCTTGGCATACATGGTTTGCATCCTGAGCTTATCCGCATAATTGGTAAGATGAAGTATCGTTCTTCTTACGGTCAGAACTTGCTTCAGCATGCTCGTGAGACAGCCAACCTCTGTGCTGTTATGGCAGCAGAGTTGGGCTTGAACCCAAAGAAGGCAAAGCGTGCAGGATTGTTGCATGATATTGGTAAGGTGCCTGATGAGGAGAGTGAACTTCCGCACGCACTCTATGGTGCCAAGATTGCAGAGAAGTATAAGGAGAAGCCAGATATCTGCAATGCCATTGGTGCTCACCACGACGAGATGGAGATGAATACTCTTCTTGCTCCTATCGTACAGGTTTGCGATGCTATTTCTGGTGCACGTCCAGGCGCGCGCCGTGAGATTGTAGAAGCTTACATCAAGCGTCTTAATGACCTTGAGGCTATCGCAATGTCTTATCCTGGCGTAACAAAGACTTACGCTATACAGGCTGGTCGTGAGCTTCGTGTTATCGTTGGTGCCGACAAGATGGACGACAAGGAGACAGAGAAGCTCTCTGGCGAGATAGCCAACAAGATTCAAACTGAGATGACTTATCCGGGACAGGTTAAGATTACTGTTATCCGTGAGACTCGCTCAGTGGCTTATGCTAAATAAATCATATAATCCCCGGAAGGCTTTAGTGCTTTCCGGGGATTTTATTTTTTGTTTCGGGAATAATGTAGTAACTTTGCAGACATATTGACAAAAGAGTTATACTATATATAGAATAGCAGATGAAAAGAAGATTATTTAGTTTTGTAGGCTTAGCTATGTTCTCGTTGGCTATGTTGGCTCAGCAGACAAGTTATAAAGAAGGATTAGTGGATAGCAAAATCCTTAATCACATGGATATTGCTGTTACAGGTGGTTCTACGGGTGTTGGCTTAGAACTGTCAATGCCTATTGGTAATAGTGTCACAGTGCGCTCAGGCTTTACTTTTGTGCCGAGTATCTTTAATGATATGACTATGGGCATTCAGATTGGTGATGATAAATTGTCGCAGGCTGAGCAGAACAAGAAGTTTGAGAAGATGGCGAGTTTTGTTGAAGGTTTCATGGGCACCAAGATAGACCAAAACATACAGATGCGACGTATACCTAATTTCAATAACTTCAAATTTCTTGTTGATGTGCATCCGCTGCGTAATAAGAATTGGTTTGTTACAGGTGGATTCTATTGGGGACCGACAACCATTGCACGTGCAGAGAATGCTGCCATTGATGGTACATCGCTTGTGGGTGTGGCAATGTATAATAAATTATATGACGCTGCCGTAAATGACGAGCCTTTATATGATAATGTGTATCTTGACCCGGAAATTGCTGCCAAGTTTATCAGAAATGGTAAAATGAGTGTGCATTTGGGAGATTTTAAGGATACAGAAAGAAATAGGAAGAATGGAAGAACTGGTGGCTATCGTCTTGTTCCTGATGAGAACAACATGATAAAGTGCAAACTTAATGTCAACAGTTTCCGTCCATATATAGGCTTTGGTTATGGTGGCAGAATAGTCAAGAATTCAGATATGTATCATGTGTATGTGAATTGTGGTGCGATGTTCTGGGGTGGCACTCCTAAACTCTATACCCATGATGGTGTAGACTTGATAAATGATGTTGAGAATATTGGTGGAAGTGTTGGTGATAATGTCAGATTCTTCAAGAAATTCAAGTTCTTCCCTGTGCTTGAGTTGCGTTTAGCGCATAAGATATTCTAAATAAAATTAGGTCGAGCGGCTTTCGCTCGACCTTATATAAGATCAATAATTAATCTACTACCACCTTCTTGCCTTTGAACACATATATGCCCTTAGCAAGACCTTCTGTAGATGTAGCGTTCTTGCGAACTACAATACCATTGAGGTTGTAGATGTTAGCTGTCCTATTATTGCCTGCAACAGTAACACCGTTGATTCCAGTAGTTTCAAATTCTTCTTCGCTTACAACCTTTATAGATTTGGCTGCACCTTCCGTCACATTTAGATAGAAGGAGTTGTGAGGGATGGTGTTTTTATAGGTGTAGTCGTCGTCTTTGTATGAGCCAGGGTTAATACATACTTCTATATACGACAGTAGGTCGGTTGATGTGTTTAATACAAGTTTTCCATCCTCCGCATTGAGAGTGCGCATAGTTGGTTCTTTGAATACAACAGAATTGTAATGTCCTGTGTATTTATTGCCTACGCTGAACATTACACCAGTAAGCCTGTTTCCGGAAATCGCTTTTGCTTTGTTGTCAAGTGGCTCAATCTTATTGTTGCTCGCATCTTTGGATGAACACTCTATGTATACAGGAGTGTTAGCAGGAATAGTGCCTGTAATTTCCTTATATGCGGCATAGCCATCCTTTTCATTGACCTTAGACACGTAGTATGCCTTCATGTCGGCAGAAGATAGCTTATAGTCAAATCCTGTATAGAAGGCTGCATAGTATTTGCCGTTAGCTTCTATGTTTGGAGTGATGCCAATAAAGTTGTCGCTACTGGTTGATACGGGTATAATCTCCCAGTCTCTTTCGTCTTCCTTGTAGCCATTTGTGATTACCCAACTGTTGTCGTTTTGGCTGTATTTGTCTGCAAGATAGAGTGTTGCGCCAGATCTTGTTTGGTAAGCACGATAGGCTCCTTTCTTGTATATTGAATCAATAATCTTGACATAGTAATTTATCATACTGTACATGTCAGCTCCCTGAGCCAATATATTGTATTCGTTACCATTAATCTTCTTGATGTAGAAGACAGAACCTGGATCTGAGATAATGTCACTTTTGTTTTTTCTCGTTTCAAGAGCAGCTGTCTCGGCTTCTGTGGCATTGTAGTCGATACCCTTGCTATGATTGTCGCAAAGGGTCATATATCTTCCTGTTATAGCATTTTTAATGCGATAATAGCCATCACCGTTGATCTGTGCATTTATTGGCAACATTGCCATACATGCAAGTGCCAATGTTGTTAATTGCTTCTTCATTTTTTTATGTTTGTGTTAAATACAAAAAATAACCAACCCTTTATAAGCTTTATCAGATGATAAGGATAAAGAGTTGGTTATATTATTGGTTATTATTTATCTATTGTCTTTGATGCAATGTGTTATACATTGCATTACTTGGCAATACAGATAGTTACACGGTTGTCGTCGTTGTTGCTGAATGGTTGAATGGTAGAACCCTTAGAGTCGGTAACAATGCGGCTCTTTGCAATGCCGTTGTCAACAAGGGCCTTTGTCACGGTCTTGGCACGCTGGGCAGCAATGCGACGGTTGATAGCGGCACTACCGGTACCCTTGTCGGCATAACCAGTAACAATCACGCGAGCAGATGGATTCTCCTTGAGATATTCCACAATTTCGTCAATCTTGCGCTGCTCATTATTTCTGATGTTGGATTTGCCAATGGTGAAGAATACATCGCGACGGATGCCGTTCTCCTTAGCGTACTGCTTCTTGAAGCTTTCGTTGTCCTGCTGTGTTGTAGGAGCAGGTACCTGCTTCTCAACAATACGCTCAATAACGCGCTCTATTGGAGCTGGCTCCTCAACATTGCGTGTAGAGTGGGTCTTGCCGAGAGCTACATTCACGCCAACGAGTCCGTTGAAATACCAGTCGGCATTGCCTGCCTTCTTTGAATTGTACTTGTCGTTAAGAGTGTTGGCAGAAACCTCAAGACCGAGTTTTACGCGATCGCTTACGCGGAAATCAACCATTGCACCTACACGGCCAGCAAGGCGAACCTTAGAGCCATCCCATGCGTATGCCAATGGATTTCTGTCGTATACAATCTTGTCCTTATTGGCAGCGAGAACAGATGCTCTAACGTCATTAGCCTCGTCGTTGCCCCAAGCAATGTTAGCACCAACACCACCAAACACACTCACGTTAATAAGACGGTTGGGGTCGTACTTGCAGAAAAGGTTGGTAAGGTTGAATGTTGCGTCAACCATAGGAGCTGCGTAGTTCCATTTCCACTTCTTTGTGCCAATGCCAGCAAATTTCTCACCAGTCTTGCTCTGATAGAAGTTTACAGAGAAACGGGCACCAATAACCTTATTGAAGTTGTAACCCATGCCAACCTGGAAGTTAGGAGAGAGGAGAGATCCGAAATCAACCTCGCCAAGAGTCTCCTGAACACCACTCTGAACCTGGAAGTAGGCGTGTGGTTCGAAAACCTCTTCTGTCTTAGTCTCCTGAGCAGCTACTGTTGAGCAGCCCATTGCGACCATACTTGACAGTAATATATTTCTCAGTTTCATAATATTTTTAATTTAAAATGGTAAAAATCTTCATGAGAGTTGTCCTCCGGTAGAGGACGAACAACTCTCATGTTATTCAATATTCAACAAACTATTCAATAACCTTAACGTAGAAGGTCTTTGATACAGTCTTGCCAGAGTAGTCAACTGCCTCGTAAGTAATGCCGTATGTACCAGGAACTGTAGCCTCGAAGCCAATCTTATAGGTATTGCCGTCGATAACCTGATTCAAGTTCATACCTGTAGCCTTTGCACCAGCAGGAGCAGAAGTTACGTGTACATACTTCTTATAAGCAGGAGCAAGAAGCTCTGCTGTGTATGAAGTAGCGATGAATGTAGTTGAAGCCTTACCGCCATCCAACTTCAGATATACAGCACCAACTTTTTCTGTTGGCAGTATATTCCAAGATCCACTCTGTGTAGTATACAACATAGTAGGCTGGAGGTATGAGTTCGGATGGTGTAGACGATACTCAAATCTATCAATTAAGTTGTCGAATCTCTTAGCCCAACCATTGAAACGATCAATAGCACTATTTGCGCTACCAACCATGTTCTCAATCTGCTTGTTCACTTCGTCAATAATTCTTCTGAACTCGTCTCTATCAATGGTAATCAAGAGATCTTCACCAACGACCTCAACATTTTCAGCTACAAACTCTACATTTGTAACATTACCATTCTCATCCTTTGTAACTACTACTACCTTCTTGCCGTCCTTCTCTTTTACAGTTACATCCTTTCCGTTTGGAATAGTGATAGTAACATCCTTAATTCTTGAAGGATCAATTGGATCGTAATTAAGCGTATATTGCTTCAAGTTCAATCTTTCCTCAAGTGAAGGGATTGATGGAAGGTCATCATATGATATACCATCTTTATAGAAATCGTAAGACAGAGGGTTGATTGCTGTAGCAGCAAGGTTCAATTCTGAAATTGTAGACTTTTCTACCCATTCACCCTTATCGTTCTTAATCTTCCAAGTAGCCTTGACTGCATAGCGTGTAAGACGGTTGTTGAAAACACTCTCTATTGAAGAAACGATATCACCTACGTTGAGACTGTTTTTCTTTCTATCCCTAAGCTTGTCGAGTACATTCTTAGCGGCAGCTTTTAATTCAGCAGCGTCTGCATTTGTCCATGTCTTTGCCTTGTTGATGTTTTCTTCGTCAAGTTTTACCTGTAAAGCATAGAAGCCGTTGGAGTTTGTGGCAACGCGTGAGACACCGAACTTCAGAACACGGTCAGTGTTAACAATATTGAGGCTGAATGGAGCCTCATTGCCCTGGCTGTCAACAAGCTTGAATGTGATTCCGCTTGGATCAACATTAACTGGGTTTACGTTGATAAAGATAAGACCTGAGTTAGACTCTGAGTCGCTGAGCAATGGACCTCCATGCTCGCTTACAACTGTTCCATCGCTGAATGCAATATGAGAATTTGCCTTACCATAGTAAGCACCAAGTACATTCATTGATACGCCAAACGGAGTGCTAACATATCCTGTAATAGGACTCTCAGAACCCTGAACAATCACGCCGGTAACGAGACGGTTGAATGTGTCGTTAAGCTGAGCGATGAGATTCTTGTAATTGTTCTCAATAGTTGTGAAACGGTTGTCAATGCCAGAATTGTTGTACCATTCGTTAATTGTACCGAGTGTAAGATTCTCAAGGTCGTCCTTAGAAACGTATTTCTCTGCTACCTCATTAAGAATGTCGTTCTTTGTGGTCTCAATCAAAGTTCTCAACTCTGTATCGAGAGCATTTGCCTTCTGGAGAGCTTCGTCAGCAATGCCTTTTGCTGTGATAATGTCACTCTTAGCCTGCTCAAGATCGTTAGAGAGGTTAGGAATAGTTACGTTGTTAAGCTTGTTGTAATCCTCCTTGAGCTGATCGATGTCGATTCTGTTGTTTTTAACCTTCTCCTCCAAATCGTCGAGACGGATAGAGTCTGATTGAGCAAGAGTCAAAGCCATCTTAACAGAGTCGGTCAATGCCTTGGTCTTCTCTGTCCATCCTGCTGTTGCGTTATTGAAATCTCTCTGGAGATCGTCGAGCTGCTTCTTCATACCAGCGTCACCATTCTCACCATAGATTTCAACGAGAAGTTTATGAACAGCGTCTGACTTAGCGATAGCTTCGTTCAATGCACTGTTCTCCTTGAGCAATTCGGCGATGACAGCATCAATAGCGCTCTGGTTGAGAGCTGCCTTGTTCTCGTCGATTGTCTTCTGGATGAGTTCTTTCATCGCAGCCTCTGTGCAATTGCACTGCTTGATGTTGGCAAGTTTGTTGTTAATGTCAGCAAGGTCCTTCTTCTGCTGCTCAATAATCTCAGCAAACTTCTTGTTCACCTGGTCATTGATGTCATTGTAGACACCATCACTGTCGTAATCTTTACAAGAAACGAAAGTAGTTGCTCCACTCAGCATAAGTGCTGAAACGAGCAAGATGTTAGTTAGGCTTCTTTTTTTCATTTTCTTATTGTTTAATTAAACTTGTTTGTTCTATTTCCTTACCGGTAATCCTTAAGTTTGTCTTCCACTTGCGAATGGCATATGGATATAGTTCCTAACACTTTTTTCTTGTATGAGGATACTAAGTAGTTGTTGCGTTGTTTCACAATGGAATACATTCTAAATGGTTCCTTTTATATGCTTATTTGCAAAGTTATGCTTTTTTTTTGTTATGAGTATAAAAAAGTTGGGAAAAATCTTCTTTCTTTATGTTTTTGTATTAAAAAACAGCATTTTAGACCATGTTTCCGCTTGATTTTAACAAATGTTGGGATGCGAAAGGATAATTGGCTAATGTGATTCACTTATATAAAATAGGTGTAATGTCTGATAGATATATAAACATAATAGTGTTTTATAAAAGGTGTGCCAAAACAGTTAAAATACCGTTTGTTTTAACACACCTTTTTGAGCATGGATTTTTCAGAAATATGTCTATTTAGTTATCTCGCCACACAGGCTCTTGTTCATAAGATAACGAATTGTGTGACTGTCGGAATAGCGTGCCTGTAGATACATAAGTTTTGTTACCGCACTCTCTACTGTGCAGTCGTATCCGCTTACAATGCCGGCATCCTTAAGCTGATAGCTTGCCTCATAGCGTCCCATCTTCACGCATCCTGCTATACATTGGCTGATGTTGACAACTGTGACGCCACGCTTAGTGGCATCTTTAAGCAGCTGTCTTAACCATGGTTTCTGTGGAGCGTTGCCGCTGCCGAACGATCTCATGATAATGCCGCGCAACTCAGGAGCCTCAAGCACATGGCGAACGATGTTTTCCTGTACGCCTGGGAAAAGGGAGAATACCACAACGTTAGGATCCATGGCGAAATGAGGAATCATGGGTCGGTTGAAGTCGGGCTTTAATATATAATGGTGGCGGAAGTTGAATTCCACACCAGCATCGCATAGGTGAGGATAGTTGAACGAGTTGAAGGCGTTGAAGCCATCGGCGTTTTCCTTGGTGCTGCGGTTGCCGCGAAGCAGTCGGCCGCTAAAATAGATGCACACCTCAGGCACGATGGCGTGGCCATCATCGTTGTATGCCGATGCAAGTTCAATGCTCGTTACAAGGTTTTCCTTACCGTCGGTGCGCAATTGTCCTATAGGAAGCTGCGAGCCTGTAAGTATGACTGGCTTGGTGAGGTTCTCCATCATGAACGACAAGGCGCTTGCTGTATAGGCCATGGTGTCAGTGCCGTGCAGGATTACAAAGCCATCATAGGAATTGTAATTGTCGTGGATGATGCGCACAAGCTGTGCCCATCGTCTGAGCGACATGTCCGACGAGTCGATGGGAGGCGTGAACTGATAGGTGTCAATCTCAGTCTTGAGATACGCGAATTCGGGCAGGTTGGCAATAAGATGCTCGAAGTTGAGCGGTTCAAGTGCACCTGTCTGTGGATTGCGCCCCATACCAATCGTTCCGCCGGTGTAAATCAGCAGCACTTTGTTGTGACGCGCGTTGGCATTGTCGTTGTTCATCGTTCTTGTTTGTTTTGTTCTTGGCAAAATTAATAAAAAAAGTGATAACAGTGATTGTTTGTCGAAGTTTTTTTAGTTTAAAATTTAAGAATTTACAATATTTCATTTTTCTGCCCTTAAAAATAATGATTTCTAAGTTTAAAGCGACGTTTTGAAAGGTCCCGACTATATATTGATACTGCCAAATAAAGTTTGTGCTTTCTTTTTGTAAAATATAAAAGGCGTCGTTTTTTATGTCTGAGAGAGGTTGTAAGCAGGCATTTAAGCGTATTATTAATATTGTTGAAAAATTATCGGGGCAAAACTTTGCGAGTGTCAGAAATTAGTAATAACTTTGCACAAACTATAACACAAATATGTTGCAACGTATATTATGAAGAAATTGTTAATTCCTATTGTCTTTATGACAATTGTTCTTTTGCTGAACGGATGTAGCTCGGCAAAGCAGGTGGCTTATTTTCAGAACATCGATTCAGTTAGTCTTGCTGCATCTAAGGGACTTTATGATGCCCGTATCATGCCGAAGGACTTGCTGACAATCACCGTTGTCACTTCTGATCCCGAGACTTCCAAGCCATTCAACCTTTCTGTTTCAAATACTCTTGGCACCGACGGACGTTTGGGTAGCACCACTGGCTCATTGCTGCAGTATCTTGTCGACAATGAGGGCAACATCAATTTCCCTATCATAGGTTCTGTTCATGTGGCAGGTCTTACAAAGAACGAATGTCAGGAATTGATTAAGTCAAAAGTGCAGCCTTATCTTGCTGCTTCTGAGAATCCCGTGGTTACGGTAAGCATGTCAAGCTACCGTGTTACTGTGGCAGGTGAAGTAACAGCACCAAAGGTTGTTCCCGTTTCTACCGAGAAGATGAGCGTGCTTGAGGCTATTGCCCAGGCAGGCGACCTCACTATTTATGGTCGTCGAGACAATGTGCTTCTCATTCGTGAGAACAGCAACGGACAGAAAGAGGCTCACCGCCTTAACTTGAATGACGCTAATGTTATCAACTCGCCGTACTATTATGTACAGCAGAACGACTATATATATGTGGAGCCCAACAGCACGAAGGCTAAGAACTCTGCTATTGGTCAGTCTACGACGTTGTGGTTCTCATTCGTGAGCATCTTGACGTCTGTGGCTTCATTGGTGGTTAATATTATCAGAAATTAGTGCTATTATGCATATATAAGCGTTGGGCTATGGGGCTTGACGCTTAATTTTTATCCATAAGTCTTCATCATAAAACACAATAAGAGTTATAAATATTAAAAAGGATAATAATCGTGGAACCATTAAAGCATGAATGTGGCGTGGCAATGATAAGATTGCTCAAGCCATTGGAATACTATCAGGAAAAGTACGGCACTTGGATGTTCGGCCTTAACAAGCTCTATCTGATGATGGAGAAACAGCACAACCGTGGACAGGAAGGTGCTGGTATGGCTTGCGTGAAGCTCGACGGACAGCCAGGCACGGAGTATATGTTTCGTGAAAGAGCTGAAGGCAAGGATGCGATAACCGAGATATTCGGACGTGTGCAGAAGGAATTTGCATGCCTTTCGCCCGAATTGCTTGCAGATGCCGACTTTGCAAAGGAGCATCTGCCGTTTGCTGGTGAGCTCTATATGGGACACTTGCGCTATTCCACGACTGGAAAGAAGGGACTCTCGTATGTGCATCCTTTCCTGCGCCGCAACAATTGGCAGGCGAAAAACCTGTGCATTTGCGGCAACTTCAACATGACTAATATCGACGAGATATTCCAGAAGATGCTCACACGTGGCATGTTTCCACGCATCTACAGCGATGGCTACACATTGCTTGAACTGATGGGACACCGTCTTGACCGCGAGGCTGAGCGCAACTTCGTAGAGGCTAAGAAGCAAGGTCTCGACGGAATGGAGCTTACACATTATATAGATGAGCACATGGACATGGCAAATGTGCTGAAAACATCTATGCCCGACTTCGACGGCGGATATGTGATGTGCGGACTCACTGGCTCGGGAGAGATGTTCTCGATGCGCGATCCTTGGGGGATACGCCCTGCCTTCTACTATGCCAACGACGAATTTGTAGCTGTTGCTTCGGAGCGTCCTGTGCTACAGACAACATTCGATCTTGAGTGTGAGGATATAAAAGAACTGCAACCAGGCAACGCTCTTCTTGTAAACCGTCAGGGCGAGGTGCGCTTGGAGCAGATACTTAAGCAGCGTGGCGATTCGGCTTGCTCGTTTGAGCGTATATATTTTAGTCGTGGTTCCGACTGTGACATCTATCGTGAGCGTAAGAAGCTTGGCGAACTACTCGTGCCGCAAATACTGAAAGCCGTAGATGGAGACATTGACCATACTGTGTTCTCGTTCATACCAAATACGGCTGAGGTGGCTTACTATGGTTTGCTCTCTGGATTCAAGAAATACAGCAATGAACAGAAGGTGAAGCGTATACAACAGCTCGACCACAAGCCTACCGACGAGGAGCTGCACGAAATACTCGACACATTGGTGCGCTCGGAGAAGGTGGCTATAAAGGATATTAAGTTGCGCACGTTTATCACTGAGGGCAACTCGCGCAACGACCTTGCGTCGCATGTCTACGATATTACATATGGCTGTATAGAGCCTTATGTGGACAACCTTGTGGTGATTGACGACTCGATAGTGCGTGGAACAACACTTAAGGAAAGCATCCTGCGCATACTCGACCGCTTGCATCCGAAGAAGATAGTTATCGTGTCGTCGGCTCCGCAGATACGCTATCCCGACTACTATGGCATAGACATGCCAAGACTGGAGGAGTTCTGCGTGTTCCGTGCTACAATGGAACTTATCAAGGAACGCGGCATGCAAGACTTGCTGAGGAGAGTGTATGAGTCGTGCAAACTCGAACTGCTGAAGCCGAAGGAGATGATGCGCAACTGTGTGCGCGACGTCTACAAGCCGTTCTCAATAGATGAGATAAACCAGAAGATAGTGGAAATGCTACGCCCTGAGGAACTGGAGACTCCAGTGGAACTTGTGTATCAGTCGATAGACGGACTGCATGAGGCGATACCCAACCATAAGGGCGACTGGTATTTCACGGGCAAGTATCCCACACCAGGCGGTACGAAGCTCTGCAACCAGGCATTCGTCAATTATATGGAAAAGCTAATGTAATCATAGGAAGCAAGGCTCACATGCTGCGTCTCCATGATGAACAACGCGCCCTGGAAGGGCAAAAGTATATACCACAAGATTACACTTTTGCGCTTTCAGGGCGTCTGTGCGCGATAATGTAATGAAAGTATAACTATTTCAACAACGATAAATCAAACAAAAATAAAAAGAAATAACGATAATATATAACTATGAGAAATGTAACTTTAGTATTGGAAGACGGAACCAAGTTCCATGGTAAGTCATTTGGTTATGAGGCACCTGTGGCTGGAGAGGTCGTTTTCAACACAGCGATGATGGGTTATCCAGAATCGTTGACCGACCCTTCTTATGCAGGACAGCTCATGACTTTGACATATCCGCTTGTAGGTAACTATGGCGTGCCTCCTTTCTCTATTGAGGAGAACGGATTGCCCACGTTCATGGAGAGTGACAAAATCTACGCTTCAGCTATCATTGTGGCTGACTATAGCGAGCAGTATTGCCACTGGAATGCTGTGGAGAGCCTTGCCGAATGGCTTAAGCGCGAGCATGTGCCTGGCATTACAGGCATTGATACCCGTGAGCTTACAAAGGTGCTGCGTGAGCATGGCGTTATGATGGGCAAGATTATCTTCGACGATGAGCCGGAGAATATCCCTACTGCCGAGTATGCTGGAGTTAACTTTGTTGACAAGGTGAGCTGCAAGGAGATTGTACGCTACAACGAGGGTGCCGAAAAGAAGGTTGTGCTCGTTGACTGTGGTGTTAAGGCCAACATCATCCGTTGCCTTATCAATCGTGGTTGCGAGGTGATTCGTGTGCCTTGGAACTATGATTACACAGACATGGAGTTTGATGGTTTGTTCCTTGCCAATGGTCCTGGCGACCCTGACATGTGCGAGGCTGCCGTTAAGATTATCCAGAAGCAGATGAGTCTCTCCGACAAGCCTATCTGTGGTATCTGTATGGGCAACCAGTTGCTGGCTAAGGCTGCCGGCGCTCACATCTATAAGCTTAAGTATGGTCATCGCTCTCACAACCAGCCAGTGCGCATGGTAGGCACAGAGAAGTGTTTTGTGACATCGCAGAACCACGGTTATGCTGTTGACGCAAAGACTCTTGGCGCAGATTGGGAAGAATTGTTCGTAAACATGAACGATGGTTCTAACGAGGGTATTCGTCATAAGTCGAAGCCTTGGTTCTCAAGCCAGTTCCACCCGGAGGCATGCTCAGGTCCGGTAGACACTGAGTTTATGTTCGATAAGTTTGTGGAGGCTCTGAAAAAATAAGTGATATTGTTAAATGTTGAATGTTAACTGTTAAATTGGCATACGCCTTTGTGTTTCATGTTTGTTGTCAGTCTGGCAATTTAACATTTAACACTTAACACTTAACATTAAAATATTAGAAAGATGAAAGACGAAAATATAAAGAAAGTATTGTTGCTCGGTTCGGGTGCCTTGAAGATTGGCGAAGCGGGCGAGTTCGA
>CAKQFF010000037.1 GCA_934230685.1 uncultured Prevotella sp.
ATAAAAACAGAGAAGTAAAATTCTCCAAACGGTTTGTCTCTTTGTGAAAAGGGGCAAACTTTTTTTTATTTCAACTTTCTACGGTGATATGGTAATAATTTCTGAATTTGAGGTATAGCTATTTTTTGCTAAAATGCTTAACTTTGCAGCGTAAAACAGTAACGAACAAATAAATAATCCAATAAACGATGTATATAGAGAAGATACAGAGTCCTGCCGACTTGAAGAAGCTGGACATCAAAGCCCTTAACGTAGTGGCCGACGAGACACGCCGTGCCGTACTCAACCGTGTGAGCAAGCATGGCGGACACGTGGGACCAAACCTTGGCTTCGTAGAGGCTACGGTGGCCCTGCATTATGTGTTCAACGCTCCCGAGGACAAGTTTGTTTTCGACGTCAGCCACCAGTGCTATCCGCACAAGGTATTGACCGGACGTGCGGCGGGATTTCTGGGCAACGTAGACGATATGAATGCAATATCTGGATATTCGTCGCCTGCGGAGTGTCCTGAGTACGACAATTTTGAGGTGGGCCACACTTCCACCTCAATCAGTCTTGCCACGGGCTTGCAGAAGGCCCGCGACGTGAAGGGCACAAGGGAGAACATCATTGCCGTGATAGGCGATGGCTCACTGTCGGGCGGCGAGGCTTTCGAGGGACTCGACGAGGCTTCGGAGCTTGGCACGGGCATCATCATTGTGGTGAACGACAACGAGATGTCGATAGCCGAGAACCACGGCGGTATATACAAGAATCTGCGTGCGCTGAGAGAGAGCAACGGCGAGTGTGAGCATAACTGGTTTAAGGCTTGGGGATTTGAATATAAGTATCTGGAGGAAGGCAACGACATCGAGAAGCTTATCGAGGTGTTCCGTAGTGTCAAGGACACCGACCGCCCGACTGTGGTGCATATCCACACAGAGAAGGGACATGGCTATGCTCCTGCCGTGAAGGACAAGGAGGCTTGGCATTGGGGAATGCCGTTCAATCTTGAGGATGGCAGCCGACCGGTGAGAAACGCTGACGGAACTATGCCTGAGGTAAAGCCCTGCGAGACCTATCAGCAGCTCTTTAGCGACTGGATGCTGGGCGAGATGAAGAAGGACAAGACCCTCATTGCCGTGACAGCCGGCACTCCAACGGCAGCCGGATTTACAGCCGACAAGCGCAAGGAAGCTGGCTCGCAGCATCTTGACATGGGCATTGCCGAGGAACAGGCTGTTGCCATGATTTCGGGTATGGCCAAGGGGGGATTGCGCCCCGTGTGGACTGTGTACAGCACTTTCATACAGCGCACCTACGACCAGATAGCCCAGGACCTTTGCATCAATAGCAATCCTGCCGTAATCAATGTTGTGGGAGGCGGAGTGAACTCGATGAACGACATCACCCACATCTGCCTCTTCGACATCCCTATGCTGTGCAGCATTCCCGGACTAATCTATCTCGCTCCTGCCACATGCGAGGAGTATTTCGCCATGATGCGCTGGGCTGTTCTTCAGGACAAGAAGCCTATAGCCATCCGTGTGCCGAGCAACGGCGTGGTACATACCGCCGAGGCTGTGGATGCCGACTATAGCTATAAACCAAAATATAAGGTGATGCACGAAGGCTCTAAGGTGGCTGTGATTGCTGCCGGCTCGTTCTATCAGAAGGGCGAGAATGTGGTGCGTCTGCTTGCAGGAAAGGGCATTGATGCTACACTCGTCAATCCGCGCTATCTGAACGATGTTGACGAAGATGTTCTTGAGGCGCTGAAGGCTAACCATAAGCTTGTGGTGACATTGGAGGACGGCTGCAAGGACGGTGGCTTTGGCGAACGCATTGCCGCGTATTATGGCACGTCGGACATGAAGGTGCTTGTGTGTGGCGTGAAGAAGGGGCTCTACGACAGATATGATGTGGAACAGCTGCTTGAGGACAACCGCTTGCTTGACGAGCAGATTGTGGGCGACGTTATTGCAATGTTAAATGTTGAATGTTAAATGTTAAGTATTGAATGTTAAGTGTTAAGAAATAATATTGCATTATGGCATTATCCAATATAGAAAAGCATTACAACAAGCACCCCGAAGACCTGCGCCTACAGCGTAGGCACGGCATCGTTGAGTTTGAAACCACCATGTATCATCTGCGCCGATTCCTTAGTCCCGACTCCTTCTTGCTCGACATCGGAGCAGGAACTGGACGCTACACCTCGGCTCTTATGGCCGAAGGCTACAAGGTGAAGGCTGTGGAGCTTGTGCGACGCAATATCGAGGTGTTTCTCAAGCGTGAGCCTACGGCCGACGTGGTGCAGGGCGACGCACGCGACATGCCATTCCTGCCCTCGGCAACGGCCGACGTGACGCTGCTGCTCGGTCCGCTGTATCATCTTATCGGCGACGAGGAGAAGCTGAAAGCCCTGAACGAAGCTAAGCGAGTGACCAAGCCTGGCGGACTGATTTTCGTGGCTTATCTGATGAACGAATACAGCATTCTGTCGTATTGCTTCGACGAGGACAGAATAGAGGGACTGCTGGAGAGAGGGGCTGTCGACAATAATTTCCATATCCAGGCACATGCCGACGAGCTCTACGACTATGTGCGCATCGACGACATCAACCGACTGGACGAGTGTGCCGGACTGGAGCGTGTGACTATCTTCTCGCCCGACGGGGCTTCCGACTATATTCGCACCCGACTCAACCGCATGAGCGACGCTACGTTTGCCCGCTTCATAGAATATCAGAAGTGCATCTCCGAGCGTGCCGACCTTATTGGAGCTGGCAGCCATGTGGTGGATGTGGTGAGAGTGCCGTTAAAATAATGATGTGGAGAAACATTATAAATAAATATAATGTGTGTAGACAGACAATGAAAAAGGCAATAGTAATAGGCGCCACTTCGGGTATCGGACTCGAAGTGGCCCGCCTCCTTGCCCAGCAGGGATATATGGTTGGAATAGCCGGACGACGTGTGGAGCGGCTTGTGGAGATAGCAAAGTCAACAGCCAACATAACGGCCTACCGGCAGATTGACATTACCGACACTTCTGCCCCCAAGCTTCTACATGAGCTCATCGCGGAACTTGGCGGCATGGACCTCTATTTCCACAGTTCGGGAATAGGATGGGAGAACTGTGAGCTCGACATCGACCGCGAGATGAAGACAGTGGAGACCAACGGCTTGGGCTTCACGCGCATGGTGGCAGCCGCCTACCGATGGTTTGCCGACAACAACCGGGGTGGACGAATAGCCTGCATCACCTCCATTGCCCGCACACGTGGGCTTGGGGCCGCTCCTGCCTACTCAGCCACCAAGCGCTTCCAGTCGCACTATCTCGAATGCCTTGCCCAGCAGTCGCGCATGCGCCATCTGAACATTCATATCACAGACATCCGCCCCGGATTTGTGGCTACCGACCTCATTGCCGGAAGCCATTTCCCCTTGCAGCTCTCGGCAGAGAGCGTGGCTCGTGATATTGTGAAGGCCGTGGAGGGCGGCAAGGCCACTGTCACCATCGACTGGCGTTATCGTCTGCTTGTGGCAGCGTGGGGAATGATTCCGCGATGGCTGTGGGTGAGGCTGCGGTTTGTCAAATAAAATGCAGGGATGAGAAACACGTCGGCCATGCACCATGCCACAGGGTCGCCAAGGCAGACACCCGTCCATGCCAATGCCGGCACAAGCCAGAGGCTCACTCCACAGCGGGCTATCATCTCCATCACCCCGCTTAGCATGGACAGATTGCTGAAGCCAAGACCCTGGATGGAATAGCGCAGGATGGTGAGCAATCCGAGGGCTGGATAGAAATAGTTGGCTATGCGCATGAACTCAGCCGCACGGCTCACCACCTCTGCCTCGCCACTGTCTACAAAGAGCCGCATCATCCAGTCGGCAAAGGGATAGATGATGATGAATGTGAACACGAAGTAGACAAGCATCAGGCTGATGGCGTCTTTCACACCCTTGGTTATGCGGTCCATGCGTCCTGCTCCGAGGTTCTGGCCGCAATATGTGGCCATTGCCACACCAATGTTCTCAAACACGCAGGTGAAGAGATATTTAATGCGCATCGAGGCTGTGAAGGCAGCCACGCAAGTTGTGCCGAGGGCGTTGTTGGCACTTTGCAGCATGATGATGCCAATGCCCGTGATGGAGAACTGCAAACCCATTGGCACTCCGTTGTTGAGCAATATACTTGTGCGCTTGTTGTCAAACCGCCGCTCCTCGCCCTTGGGAATCAGCAGTTGCATGTGCTTGCGGATATACCGCACACAGAGGGCCACAGAGAGGGCTTGCGACAGCCATGTGGCTATGCCGGCTCCTGCCACTCCCATTCCGCAACCGAGGATAAGCACCACGTCGAGCAGAATGTTCACCACGGCTGACGTGATGAGGAAATAGAACGGTTGGCGTGAGTTGCCCAAGGCGCGTATCTGACCAGAGAAGAGGTTGAAGCCGAACGTCAGCGGTATGGCAGCAAACTGCAACATTAGGAAGATATAGGCATCATGGAATATGTCGCCGGGAGTGTTCACCATCTGCAATATTCTGTGGCACAGCATCAGCGACAGCACCGTCACCACCGTTGCCATTACCACCGACAGCCTCACGGCATTAGCCACATACACTCGCATCTTGCCATAGTCCTTTGCTCCGAACGCCTGTGCCACGGGAATGGCAAATCCTGCACAGGCTCCGTTGCAGAATCCCATGACGAGGAACATTATCGACGACGAGGCTCCTACAGCCGCCAATGCCTCCACGCCTATCCAGCGTCCTACGATGGCGGCGTCTATCACGAGGTACATCTGCTGGAGGATGTAGCCCAATATCAGGGGCAGGGCAAACTTGGTTATCTGGCGTAGGGGCGAGCCTACGGTCATGTCGTTTATCATTTCTTCAAGTATTAATTATTAGTTATTTATTATTAAGTATATGTTCTTATTTATTTTTATATATAAGTGGCAATCTGTAGGAGGGTATGGCATCCCTGCCATACTCACTCTGCCATGATTGTCCAACCTATTTAGTGGATAATTCTGAACTATTACTTACCAATTCAAAATTGAATAATTCAAAATCGCCAACGGCGACAATTCAAAATTCAAAACTCAAAATTCAAAACTCTGATACGCTCTTCTCTCATAATCCTCCTCCAGGTCCACGATATGCACGATTCCGCAATACTTGAACCCATATTTTTCAATCAGTCGTCGCATAATACGGTTGTTGCGGTGGGTGTCGATGCGGATATTTTTGGAATGCTGAAAGCAGAAATTGATGATTTCAGCGAAAATGCCGTGTGCGTCAGGCAGACTCATCACACGGTGAATAACATGGTAAGGCAGAGTGTCGTCGATCCACGCTCCGTCGTAGATATTGGCGTAGGAAGGGTCGGGACCCTCTCTGAAAACAAATGAACCGACAATCATGCTTTCAGCGCTGTCCGTCGCGTCGCCCCCACCACGCTTGCTTATCACGTAGCAATCGCCACGCTCCACATCCTCCTCAATGGTCTCTCTTGAGGGATGATTGTCGGTCCATTGTGTAGGATTGCCGCTCTCCTTCATAATCTGTCGGGAGGCAGCTGCAAGCACCATTATCCTGTCGATATCCTTTGGTGATGCTTTGCTGATTGTGTAGTTGTTCATGTCGTAATCCTTTTACTTTTGTCTTAAGAATGTGCAAAGGTAAAAAATTTACGACAAACCATCAATTTATTTCACTACAACTTTCTGCGTGACGCTACAGCCAGAGACAGTCAGCGATTTCTTGATGTAGAGTCCACGCTTCGTGGGCTGCGTCGAGGACTGTTGTCCGTCAAGTGTATACCACGCTGAGGCTACTATGCCTGGATTCGAAGCATCGACAGTTGCTATTCCGCTCTCATCGCCACGCGTGTGGCCGAACACCCATTCCAGTCGTGTGTCGGTGTAGCTCTTCTTGCAAGTGTCCTCGTGGGTCCATCCGTCCTCTATGTCAAACTGGTATTCGGCGTTCCACTCGTCCATCTCGGCAAGAAACGTCTCCACATTAGGAATTTTCATTATAACGTCGGCAGTGCCCATCACCGTGTAGAGAGGCGTCTGGGCCACCTTCTCGGCGTCAAGTCCCGTGGGATTGCCAGCCACGGGCATGGCAGCAGCAAAGAATCCCGGATAGTTGGCGATCATGTTCCAAGTGCCAGTGCCTCCCATTGATCCTCCGAATATATACACTTGCGCCTCGTCAGCCACACCACGGTCGATGAATGTCTGCATGAGTTGTTTCACGGTGGCGAGCATTGTCCCGAGCCACGACTTGTCCTTAGGGCATTGCGGCACAATCATTATCGCCTTGCGGTTGTTGTTGGCGAGCCATGAGCTTATGCTGTTGATGCCAGGTTCGTTCATCTGCGTCACGTTGTCGTTGCCCTTGCTTGTGCCTCCATGCAGATATACCACGAGAGCCGCCTTGTCGCCTTGACCTGGTATCGACGCTTTGCGGTAGGGTATAGTTGTGCCGCCAAGGCTGAATGTTTCCTTACTGAAAATTATGTTCTGTGCGGCAATATCGCCGCTACAGAACATAAAAAAGAAGCTTATGAAAAAAATTATTACTTTCATCCTTTTGTGCTTGTGCCTTATCCTTTGCGTTTTTGCATTTTTCTGCGTTCAGCGAGTCGCTTCATCATTTTGCGCTCACTCTTATACATTTTCTCAATCTGACTCTGAGTAAGGAATTTGGAGTACTCCTTATAGTATTTTTGTCGTATCTTCAGAATGTCCTCACTTCGCTCAAACTTCTGTTTGATGCGTTCCTCCGAATCCTTCTCGGTGCCAGCTTTTCGGTTGCGTGGTTGGCGCGGGCCCAATGCCCATATTTCCTTCTGATAATTGCAGAAGGTGCTGACAAACTTAGCTGTCGTCTCGTCGTTCAGATTCAGTTCCTCAGCGATATGCTTAGCCTGTTTTTCGGCAAGCTCTTCACGCGAGATACGCTGCTTGCGGTTCTGCTGCTGAGCGAAAGTCACCGTGCACGACAACATCATGATGATTGCCAATGCCAAAGTCTTGATAGTGTGTTTCATAATTGTAAATGTTAATATAAAAATGTTATCTAAAAGATTTCATGCCGTCCCCATCAAATGTCGTCCTCGTCCATAAACACGTCATCCTGATAGGTGTTGATGATGTAAGCTTGGTCCTCGCTGCTCAGTTGGCCAAAGGCTTTGTCCACGTCCTCTGTGGTTATTGTAGCAGGGCGGTGCACCATGTCCGACATCCATACGTCAGCAGCCACAATAAGCAACGCCACGGCGGCAGCTACCGCCGACAGATATTTTATTATCTTGCTTTTCGCGAAGTGATAGTTCATCTTCACCGCCGACACCGTCGACCCCGTGGCTTTGGCTATCTCGCTATAGTCCATATTGTCGTAGTAGCGCATGTTGAAAGCCTGCTGTTGCTTCGTGGGCAGACTGCTGATGGCCTCATGCAGTTTCACAGCCTCAAGGTCGTTGTAGTCGATATAGTGGTCGGCTGCCACTCTGCCCACTTTGCCCATGTTGTCGTCAATCGGCATATTGTCGTCGTGCCGTCTGCCTACAAGCCTTATGGCTTCATTGGTTGCGATGCGGAATATCCAGCTTCGCATGGAGTTGATGTCGCGGCATTGGTCAATCGAGCGGAATATGCGTATGAACGTCTCTTGTGTGGCGTCTTGCGCGTCATCGTGGCCCTCAACGATCCTGCGTATGTGCCAATACACTGGTTCCTTGTATTTTGCCAGCAGCATCCGAAACCCCTTCTCCTTGTCGTTGAGTATGGCATTGAGAATATCTTGCTCGTCTGTTGTCATGTCTCTCTATCTATTTTTATTGTTTATTGTCTTACCGCCTTGCCAATAAAGCCCTTTTTAGCGGCGTTACAATAATATGACCCCCGAAACGTCTGAAAGTAAAAAGAAAAAAGATAAGAAAATCCCTAAAAAGTATTATCTTTGCAAATTATATCACTATAAATTCAGAAAACATTACATTTTGACCCTTAAAGATAGATTATTATAATGAGCAAGAAAGTATTTGTGAGCGGTTGCTACGACCTGCTACATAGCGGACACGTGGAGTTCTTTCAGCAAGCATCGCAGTATGGCGACCTGTATGTGGGCATTGGCTCCGACGCCACTTACGAGGAATACAAGCACCGCAAACCGATGTTTCCCGAAGAGGAGCGCCTGTTTATGGTGCAGAACATTAAGGCTGTGAAGCAGGCTTATATAAACCAGGGACATGGAGTGCTCGACTTCATCCCCACGCTCGACATCGTGCATCCCGACGTGTTTGTGGTGAATGCCGAGGGCGGATCCGACGACAAGCGACGTCTGTGTGAGGAGCGTGGCATAGAATATGTGGAGCTTCAGCGCACGCCGCACGCCGGACTTGAGGCCCGCTCGTCGTCGTCGCTCAAGGCGGCGCTTGCCAACAATGCCAACTCCTCGGCGTCGCAGCCGGCTGGCATCCCCACCCGTCTCGACCTCGCCGGCACATGGATCGACCAGCCTTACGTCTCGGAGCATCATCCCGGATGGGCCATCACCATTTCGCTTGAGCCTACATTCGAGATTCGCGAGCGTTGCGGACTCTCCACATCCACTCGCAACATGATCAAGAAGATATGGCCCGTGAAGCTGCCCAAGATGAATCCCGAGATGCTCGCCCGCCTTGTGTTCTGCTTCGAGAACAGTCCTGAGCGTGAGGACGACCATGTGTCGGGAGCGCAGGACTCTATCGGCATCTGCATCCCCGGACTCTCGCGCCACTACTACGACCATAACTTCTGGCCCCTGAAGATAGAGAGCACCAACGACGAGATGACGATGCGCTTCCTTGAGCAGCATCTTGTGATGGTGCCCATCGAGCCGCGCCGTCCCGGATGCTCTGTGGTTGAGGGCAAGGACATCAATTCCACTAAGGTGAAGGCTCTTGCCGACGCCGCCGACGCATGCTGGAAGGCTATCCTCGCCCACGACCTTAAGGGCTTTGCCGCTGCCTATCGTGCCTCGTTTAACGCTCAGGTGGCTATGTTCCTGGGCATGGTAAATCCTGTGGTTCATGGCAAACCGTGTCCTGAGGCGAGCGTGGAGCCGCTCATAGCCAAGTATGGCAGCATGCCTGGCGTGATGGCATGGAAGATGCCTGGAGCTGGCGGCGGTGGCTATCTGGCGCTTGTGGTGGAGGATGCGGCGGCCTTCATGGCGGAGCATGAAGAGGCAATAGAGCTGCATATACGAAGATGCTGAATGAATGTGGAATGGTCGGCAGAGCCGATGTAGAATGAGGAATGAAGAATTTTAAATTCAACATTCGAACATTCAACATTCCACATTCGAACACTCAACATTGCGCAACGCGCAACCATTCAACATTCCACATTCAACATTCCACATTTATGAAAAAACTCTATGCTCATGTGCTCGACTATTTCCGTCAGCTTCATCCCGAGGTGACCACCGAGTTGGAGTTTGGCTCGGTGTTTCAGTTGCTCGTTGCTGTGGTGCTTAGCGCTCAATGCACCGACAAGCGGGTCAATCAAGTCACTCCCGAACTGTTTCGCCATTATCCCGACGCCCGTTCCATGGCGCTTGCCGACGAGGCTGAGGTCTACGAGTATGTCAAGAGCGTGAGCTATCCCAATGCCAAGGCCCGCCATCTTGTGCAGCTGTCGCAGATGCTTGTGAGCGATTATGGCGGCGAGGTGCCAAGCGATTTCGACAGTCTGCTGCGCTTGCCGGGAGTGGGACGCAAGACGGCCAACGTGATGCAGGCGGTTGCCTTCGGACAGTCGGCCATGCCCGTCGACACTCATGTCTATCGGGTGAGCCATCGTCTGGGACTCGTGCCCAAGTCTGCCGACACCCCGTTGAAGGTGGAGAAGGAGCTCGTGAAGCACATACCCGCCTCCGACCTTGCCCGCGCCCACCACTGGCTCCTGCTCCACGGCAGATATGTGTGCACATCGCGCAAGCCACATTGCGATAAGTGCGCACTTGCTGACGTTTGCCCAAAGCGCATTGAAGGCTCAAAACTAACTTGATTCACTACTATGACCGACCTTCTTCCGCTACAGCAAAATCCCATGCTGCGCGTTGCCGTGATGCTGTCTATTGGCATAGCTCTCGGCGATGCGCTTGGCGGCTATGTGCCGTCGTGGATATGGATGATAGTGATGGCGGTGGCGGTGACAGTGCTGTCGATATGGCAAGCCAGAGGCGACAATCCCGTGGCACAGTCCGTTGCCCTGCTTATGGCAATTGCCATAGGCGGAGCGTGGCGGATGAGTTGCAGCAACGATGGCCTTAGGGTGGAATATGCTGATAGAGTGGAGACGTTTAAGGCTGTAATAGCAGCTGTCCCCATTGCTGATACTACAGAAAAAACTGCTGAAATCAAGGGAAAAAACTCTGAAATCAAGAGATTTTCTGCTGAAATCAAGAAAAAAAACTCTGAAATCAAAGAGAATTCTGCTGAAATCAAGGAAAAAAACTCTGAAAACAAAGAAAATTCTGCCGAAATCAAAGAGAAAAAAGCCAAACTTTCCCCTCGCTTGCGCTATGAAATCATCGTAGCCGACGGCCGATTTGCTGGGCATAAGGTTTATGCTTATCTGTCGGCATCATCCAACAGGGAAAAAACGAACGGGGAAAAAGCTTGTTCACAATATAACAGACCGTTGTCGATTGGCGACGGAATAATAATCACGTCCCGACTTCTTCCCCCTTTCTATACTGGCAAAACAAAAATCAATTCTACAGACAAATCCTATTCCACAGGCAAATCCTATTCTACAGACAAATCCAATCCCACAACCAAATCCGACACCGCCTCCTCCCCCTACTCTAATTTTGATTATAATCGTTGGCTTCGTGTCCACGGCATTGTTGCCCGTTGTTATGTAGCTCCATGCGATTGGCATATTGCTAATGTCAGTCTTCACCGCCTGTCGGGCTTGCAGCGTCTGTCGATACGCCTCTCAGCATTCCGCGAGCGGTTGTTGACAAAAATCCGCGCCACAGGAATGTCAGCCGATGTCTATTCCATAGTCTCAGCCATGGCTTTTGGCGACAAGCGCAGCCTGTCCTCCCATCAGCGCGAGTCGTATTCCGTGGCAGGAGCCTCACATGTGCTTGCTCTTTCGGGCATGCACCTCAGCGTGGTGTATATGTTGCTGCTCATGCTTCTATCGCGCGGCAAGCGCCACACCTACATGCAGACGGCGGTGTTGTTGGCAGTATGGGCTTATGTGTTGATGGTGGGCATGCCGTTGAGTGTGGTTCGCTCTGCCCTCATGTGTACGGTGTTCTCGATAACGTTCATGTTCAGCCGCATCGGTCAATCGCTCAACACGCTTGGCCTGTCGGCTGTGCTGATACTCATGCTAAGTCCGCAGAGTCTTTGGGATGTTGGCTTTCAGCTGTCGTTCACGGCCGTGCTTGGCATACTGCTTTTCAGCGGTCGTATAAGTGGCATTATCTCAGCAGAACGTCTTCAGCGACATCGTGCAATGAAGTGGTGTTGGGCGATGTTCGCTGTGTCCTTGTCAGCACAGATTCTTGTCTTTCCGCTCGTGCTCCACTATTTCGGCCGTTTCTCCTGCTATTTCCTTCTTGCCAACTTCGTGGCCATCCCCCTTGCCACAGCCATAGTGTATAGTGTGGTGTTAATGTGCCTGTTGCTCGCCGTGCCGTTCTTGGGCAGCATAGCAATAGAGTTGGTGGATGCCGAAGTGCGTCTGCTCAACTTCCTTCTTGAGGGCATAGCCTCTCTGCCCGGAGCCAGCATCGACAACGCCTACATCAGCATCCCCCAACTCTTCCTAATCTACGTCCTTATCATCCTTGTAGAACGTCTCCTTGTGTTTCTGTTTAAGTATAAGAATTAGTATTGAACATTGAACACTCAACATTCAAACATTGAACATTCAACATTGCGCAACGCGCAACCATTCCACATTCAACATTCCACATTCTTAAATCTCTCCTCTGAACGTCGACATCGGCAATCCCTCACCATTCACCATATTGGCTCTTGTGAACGGTTGCCAAGCATATCTTACGAAGCGAGGCTTCTTCAGCTTCTCTGATGTCAGTCTGACCTTGTTGCCCTCGATCTTCACGTCGGCAGGATAGTAGATGCCCTCCTCCTCGGCAATCTCGAAGCAGGCAGGCGCCTTGCCGTCGGAAGTGCGCAAGCCGTCGGCATAGTCGAAGCTCACCACCAGAGCGTTGCCCTCGCTCACCACCTTATTATATATAGGACCCGAAGGCACCACCGCCAAGCCGTAAGTCTTGTTCAAAGCCCATCTGCCCAGACGTTCGCCCACGGGTTGCTTGCGTCGTGGATGCACGTCGAGCGAGTCGCCGCAATCGGTTGTCACAGCCATGCCCGTGTTCTTGATTTCCTTCATCAGTTGCAGCTGACTGTCGCGGAACCAAGGCCACGACGGGCGGTTGAGGCTCGACAGCTGCACGAAGTAGAACGGCATGTCGGCATTGCTCCAGTTCTCGCGCCAGCTCTCCACCAGCAGCTTGAACAGTTCGGCATGGGCATCCTTGTTGTGTGCGTTCGACTCACCCTGATACCACACCACTCCCTTGATACCATACTTCTGCAAAGGCCGTATGCCACTCTCATACAGGTAGCAAGGCTCATAGGGATGTCTGCCGAGCTTGGTGGAGTCGTTGGTGAGGTTCTTGGCCGCACGTCCGCGCACCCAGTCCTGTATGAAGTCATTACCGAGCCAGTTTCTCAGTATTGCGGGGAACTTGGTCTCCAATGTATTGCGGTCGATCCACGACTCCGTGGGCGCGCCACCGATGGCGTTGCAGATTAGTCCCACAGGCACGCGCAGCGAGTCGCGCAGCATTTTGCCGTAGTAGTAGCCTATGGCCGAGAACCATTTGGCGTTGTCGGGCGTAGTGGGTTGCCAAGTCGTGGGCTTGAAGTATTGCAGATGGTTGAGCGAGTCGAGGCACGAAGCCTTCCACGCCACGTTCTGCGTCTCCCATCGTCCCTTCATGTCATACAGGCGCAGCTGTGGGTCGTCGGCCTTCTCGATGTCGCGCTTGTAGCTCTCTGCCTGGCACAGCATGAACGCCATGTTCGACTGGCCCGAGCACAGCCACACCTCGC
>CAKQFF010000038.1 GCA_934230685.1 uncultured Prevotella sp.
CGTTGGAATTATAGAAACCGCAAAGGGACGTGGAGCCATATTGCCGATCATGGAATGACTGCTTTGCCGATTGCAGAAAACGATTGTTTACGTATAGTTAGCCGTATTGATTGATATATGTCAAAATTCAATTTGCAAAGTTATCATTTTCAACGGAATACGCAAAGGATTTAAAAGTATTTAATATAAAAAGCGAGTAACTTAAGGTAACATTTAAGGTTTTTCTCACTCAAACTGACTACCTTTGCATAAAAAACTAAAACAAATGAAAATCATCACTACAATTGCGGCCCTACTCATAAGTGCAGCATCGCTCGCACAAACATCCACCAACAAGTACAAACTCGTATGGCAAGACCATTTCAACGCGAAGACCTTCGACAGCCGCTCATGGTCGAAGATTCCACGCAGCGCCAATGCCGATTGGAAGCGTCACATGTCTGACGCCGACTCTCTATACGCTGTTCGCGATGGCAAGTTGATTCTTCGAGGAGCGGTTAACACCAATCTTGAGGCAGACACAGCCCGCTTCGTTACGGGCGGGCTCTACACAAAGCACAAACGCACCATCAAGTATGGCAAGGTGGAAGTACGCGCCAAATTAGGCAGTGCCCAGGGCGCTTGGCCAGCAATATGGATGTTGCCCGACGATGAGATAAAATGGCCAGAGGGTGGCGAGATTGACATTATGGAGCATCTCAACCACGACAACATCGCCTATCAGACAGTACACACATACTACACCCATGTGCTTAAGAAAGACCAAAACCCGCCTCATGGCTCCACTCTTCCCATCGACCGCGACGGATTCAACACATACACTGTAGAGATTCTGCCCGACTCCTTGGTCTTCTCCATCAACGGACGCACATCATTCTCTTACCCTCGCATAGAGACCAACGAAAAAGGACAATACCCGTTCGGCACACCTTTCTACCTGCTCGTCGACATGCAGATACAAGGCTCATGGGTAGGCAAGGCCGACCCAAAGCAGTTGCCAGTAGAAATGGAGATTGATTGGGTGAAATTTTATGAGCTGAAAGAATAGACGACAGGTTAATGAATTCCATTGGCTATTCAAGCTATTCCGAACAGCCTCTACATAAGCTATTTTTATTTCCTCGGCAGAAAGAAAATTTTTCCTCCCGAGGAAATAAAATTTTAGATTCATCTTATAATAAGAACACAATATAGAAAAGGACTCTTCCCAAGAATATGGAGTGATGAAAATGTAATATTATCAACAAGACACTTCTCGTTCGGTTCTCGTTCATCCTCCGTTCATCCTTCGTTCATCCTCCGTTCATCCTCCGTTAAACAATCGAAGAACTAACGGAGGCAGATCGAGTTCACTACGGAGGCAGATCGAGTTCACTACGGAGGATGAACGAATAATTATCGAAGGAACATTCCACGCTTTGCATCCTCTTACATTGTCAAATTGTCATTGTCATTTTGTCATTTTCAAAAACGCAAGAGCCATGATCATTTCATTCATCCGGCCACTTGCAAGGCTCACCCGTAGCCTTAAATGTCGGGCGCTGCGCCTTCATCTCGCGAAGTGTTTTGCCAAGAATAGCCGATAGCTCCTTCACTTTGGCAGGGTTTTGTGCCGACAAATCGTTGTTCTCACCAATGTCCTGCGGGATATTGAAGAGTTCCTTGCGACCAGTATCGTAATAGTAAATCAGTTTCCAGTCGCCACGGCGGATGGCACAGTTGAGGTTTACGCCAGGACCATAGCCGTCCCAAATATTAGGGAAGTTCCACACAAGACTGCGGTTAATGAGATTCTTGTCGTTCTTTCCCTCCATCAGCGGCACAATGTCCATGCCGTCGATAGTCTGCGGCACCTTGTATTGCTTCACTCCTGCCATGTCGAGAATTGTGGGATAAAGGTCCTCGATGATAATGCTGTTGTCGTTGCGGGTGCCAGCCTTCACCTTGTCGCCCCACTTCACAATGAAGGGTACACGAATGCCACCCTCGTATAGTGAGCCTTTGCCGCTCTTGAGCGGAGAGTTCTGAGTGAAGAGAGGACCCTCGCGGAACTTAGGGTTGCAAGCCAAGCCACCATTGTCGCCAAGGAACACGATGATAGTGTTCTTAGCCTCATCGTTCTTGTCGAGCCAATCCATGATGTCGCCCAAGCTCTTGTCCATACCCTCTACAAGCGAGGCATAAGCCGCGTCCTTGTCAGACAGACCCTTACGCACATATTTCGGGAAGAATCGCATATCCTTGTCTATCGGGATATGAACGGCATAATGCGACATATAGAGATAGAAAGGCTGACCATATTTCTTAGCCTTGTTGAGCGAACTGATAGCCTCCTTCGTAAGAGCCTCGGTCACGAAAGTGCCAGTGCCCCAATACTTCTCAAGTCCGGGAATAGCCATAAGCGAGTTGGGCTTGCCGTCGCGGTCGTGTCCATAGTTGAACTCGCTCAGATACGAGGCAAGACCACCTGCTGCCGTACCCGTAATATTAACATCGAAGCCGAAGTGGCACGGATTCTCACCCGGAGTGTCTATCGAGCCCCAATGAGCCTTACCGCAATGAATAGTGTGATAGCCACTGTCCTTAAGCACCTGCACAAACGACTTAGCCACAGCCGTATGCGACACAGCCTCAGCCTGTGCAATGCCGTTATAGTTCCATTCAGGCAGATTCACCACATCGCTCTTGCCATCGGTAGTCTTGTCGCGCTCCAGAGTCCAGTTGGTCACACGGTGGCGAGCCATATTCATGCCCGTCATCAGGCTGCACCTTGTGGGTGAGCTCACGGGGCAGGCATACGCCTGTGTGAACATCATGCCCTGACTGGCAAGACGTTCCATGTTGGGAGTCTCATACATTTCGTTGTAGCGAGTCTTCTTGTCCCAAAACGGCAGCGAAGTGTCCTGCCATCCCATGTCGTCGACAAGAAAAACAATAATGTTTGGACGCGACTGGCTCTGTTGAGCGCGCGCGCTGCCATAACCCAAGAATGTGGCGGCAGCAAGAGTAGAGAATAGTTTTAAGTTCATAGTAAAAAAAATAGTAAATTTGAGATAAGGAAAAAGAGGATATTTCAAAAGGAACTTATCGTTACCGTTTTGAAACACCCTCTTCGTAATTCAATACATTATATTATATAATAATGTGGGGTTCACACACAATCACATCCGCTTTTACTCGCTTTCAGGAGCCTTGTCGATAAGGTCCATAAACTGGTCGAGCTTCGGAGTGATGATGATCTGAGTGCGGCGGTTGCGCTGCTTGCCCACCTCGGTAGAGTTGGTTGTAACAGGGTTATACTCGCCACGGCCACCGGCTGTGAGACGCTTCGGATCCACACCATACTCGTTCTGCAAAGCCTGCACCACGCTTGATGCGCGAAGGGCAGAGAGGTCCCAGTTGTTGCGGATGTTCTTCATTGTCGGCGCGTTTGTGTTTACAGGCACGTTATCGGTGTTACCCTCGATAAGCACCTCGTAGTCCTTATAGTCGGTGATAATCTTGGCAATCTTGCTGAGAGTCTCGGCAGCACGCTCATTGATTTCGTATGAACCGCTCTTGTAGAGCATGTTGTCGGCAAGCGAGATGTAGACAACGCCCTTGAGCACCTGCACGTCAACCTCCTTCATCTCCTCCTTGCTAAGCGAGCGTGTGAGATTGTTGGTGAGCACCATGTTGAGCGAGTCGCTCTTCGACTTCACCTCCACCAAGTGGCGGATGTACTGGTTTGACTCGTTGATCTGGTCAACAAGCTTCGAAATATTCACGTTGTTGGCACTTGCGTTGGTGAGACTCTTGTCGAGCGAGCCCTGCAGCGATGCATAAGCATTCTTAGCCTGTGAGAGTTGTTCCTCAAGCGAAGCCACACGTGCCTTCGAGGCGGCAAGCTGCTCCTTAGCGTTCTGATAGTTGCCTGAGAGTTCCTTGTTCTCAAGGCGGCAGTTGTCAAGATCCTTTTTCATTGCGCAGCTTGTGAATGACAGCAAGCCTGCGAGCATAGCGATAGCTAATACATTACATTTCTTCATATCTTTATCTTCAATTTGTTGTTATTTAGCTTATATCTGTTGCAAAGTTAGCATTTAAACTCTTTCAAAGCTATAAATAAGATGTTAGAATAGCTAAAATGTTGAATGTCTTTAAATTATTTTAACTTGTAAGGCTATAATTTGCTTGTTTCACAGATAATAGTTATTTTTGCATAACCAAGTTTACACACCTATTACTATCTTAAGAAACAAAACAAAAATCAATCAAAACAAATGAAGATTTTAAGAAATTCACTCATAGCCTCGCTTTTCGCCACAATGGCTATGACAGCCGAGGCAAAATCGGGTGTTGACTATGTCGACCCATTCATCGGCACCACCAATTTCAGCGTATGCAATCCCGGAGCTGTGCGTCCACACGGACTCATGTCGGTAGTGCCATTCAACGTGATGGGCTCCGACCTCAACAAGGAGGACAAGGACAAGCGATGGTGGTCGGCTCCATACGAGTACCACAACAAGTATTTCACCGGCTTTGCCCACGTCACCCTCAGCGGAGTGGGATGTCCGGAGCTTGGCACTCTGCTCACAATGCCAACTACCGGCGAGCTGAACGTAGACTACCGTAGCTATGGCTCGGAGTACCGCAACGAGCAGGCACGCCCAGGCTACTACAGCAACGAGCTTACGAAATATGGCATTCGATGCGAGGTGTCTTCTACGATGCGCTCGTCGATAGAGCGTTTCACATTCCCCAAGGGACAGGGCAACCTGCTCTTCAACCTCGGCAACGGACTCACCAACGAGATTGGTGCCACTCTCCGACGCGTCAGCGACACCGAATTTGAGGGTATGCGCCTTCTCGGCACATTCTGCTACAACCCCCAGGCCGTGTTCCCCATGTACTTCGTTGTTCGCGTGAGCAAGGCTCCCAAGAAGAGCGGCTATTGGAAGAAGCAGCCCGACATGTTGGGAGCTGCCAAGGACTGGGACGTGTATAGCGGTAAGTATAAAATCTACACCAACTACGGACGCGACATGGCAGGCAACGACATCGGCTACTTCATGTCGTTCGACTGCGAGGACAAAGAGCAGGTGGAGGTGCAGATTGGCGTGTCGTTCGTAAGCATTGCCAATGCCCGCGAAAACCTCAACACAGAGCAGCCTCAGCGCAACTTCAACCGTGTGGTGAGCGAATCGCGTGCCGACTGGTCGAATATTCTCGACCGCATCACCGTAGAGGGTGGCACCGAGGAGCAGCTGCGCCTATTCTACACAGCACTCTACCACACACAGATTCACCCGAACGTGCTTCAGGACGTGAACGGAGAATATCCACGTATGGAAGGTGACGAGATAATGAAGACCAAGGGCAACCGCTACACCGTGTTCTCGCTTTGGGACACCTACCGCAACCTCTCCCAGCTTCAGACGCTTCTCTTCCCCGACCGTCAGGAGGAGATGGTAAGATCGATGATCGACATGTACAAGGAATGGGGATGGATGCCCAAATGGGAACTCTACGGACGCGAGACATGGACTATGGAGGGCGACCCGTCAATCCCTATCATCACCGACACATATCTTAAAGGATTGCGCAACTTCGACATCGAGACTGCCTACAAGGCTTTCCACACCTCAGCCACTCTGCCTGGCAAGGAGAACAAGATGCGCCCCGACATCGACTGGTACTACACCAAGGGCTATATCCCAATGGGAATGTACGAGGCCGACCTTTCGGGCGACAACTCTGTGTCGCACGCATTGGAGTATTATGTAGCCGACAACGCTCTCTCGCTGCTCGCCCAGTCGCTCGGCAAGACTGCCGATGCCAAGCTCTTCCGCGAACGCTCTCTTGGCTACAAGCACTACTATTCGAAGGAATCCGGCACATTGCGCCCTATCCTGAAGGATGGATCGTTCCTTACACCGTTCAACCCTGAGGACGGAGCCGACTTCAGCAACGCTCCCGGTTTCCACGAAGGTTCGGCATGGAACTACACCTTCTATGTTCCTCACGACGTTCAAGGACTCACCAAACTCATGGGCGGACAGCGCAAGTTCATAGACAAGTTGCAGATGGTGTTCGACAAGAACCTCTACGACCCTGCCAACGAGCCCGACATCGCCTACCCCTACCTCTTCTCTTACTTCAAGGGCGAGGAATGGCGCACACAAAAGACCATAGCCGAACTTCTCAAGAAGTACTACTCGGCACGTCCCGACGGAATACCAGGCAACGACGACTGCGGCACCATGTCTACATGGGCTATATTCGCCATGCTCGGCTTTTATCCCGACTGCCCGGGCTCACCCTACTACACTCTTACAACTCCTGCATTCAGCAAGGTGACCCTGCATCTCGACCCCAAATACTATCCGCAAGGCGACATAGTGATTGAGACCGACCGCACATCGCCCTCGCAGCTCTACATCAACTCAATGACCTTGGGTGGCAAGAAACTCAACAGCTACCGCATCTCGCACAAGCAACTTGTCGAGGGCAAGACGCTGAAGATGACGCTGAAGAAATAGGGCAAAATAACCACAAGCAGATTATGGTTATTCCAAGAAAAATGAGTAAATTTGCATATAATCAAAAGACATCTAAAATCAAATATGACACAAGAAGAAAAGACAAAGATAGAAGAACGCATCGTGGACGTGCTGAAAACCGTCTACGACCCTGAGATACCAGTCAACATCTACGACCTCGGACTCATCTACAAGATTGAGGTGAACGACGAGGGCAACGTAGACATCGACATGACCTTCACAGCACCATCGTGCCCCGCAGCCGACTTCATTCTTGAGGACGTGCGCCAGAAGGTAGACACTATTGAGGGAGTGAAGACATCGAACGTGAACCTCGTGTTCGAGCCAGAGTGGGACCAGAGCATGATGACCGAAGAGGCTCGTGTGGAATTAGGGTTCGACTAAACTCCAATTGTAAATTGACTTTAAGCTTATGAAGAATGTATATTTCCTCTCCGATGCCCATCTCGGATCATGGGCAATCGACCACAGCCGCACTCAAGAGAGGCGGCTTGTGAGATTTCTCGACTCGATAAAGACTAAGGCACGCGCCATATATCTGCTCGGCGACATGTTCGACTTCTGGAACGAGTGGCGGTATGTGGTGCCGAAAGGCTACACGCGCTTTCTCGGCAAACTGTCGGAGCTGACGGACATAGGAGTGGAAGTGCATTTCTTCACGGGCAACCACGACATTTGGACCTACGGCTATCTTGAGGAAGAGTGTGGACTTATTGTCCACACCAAACCCGAGACAGTGGAAATCTACGACCGAGTGTTCTACATAGCCCACGGCGACGGACTGGGCGACCCCGACCGCAAGTTCAAGTTCTTGAAGAGTGTGTTCCACAACCACACATGCCAACGCCTCTTCAACTCCTTGCATCCACGCTGGGCTATGTGGTTCGGACTGTCATGGGCGAAACACTCACGACTGAAGCGTGCCGACGGCAAGGAGCCACCCTACATGGGCGAGAACCGCGAGCATCTTGTGCTCTATGCCAAGCAATACATGAAGACCCATCCCAATGTCGACTACTTCATGTTCGGCCACCGGCACATCGAGCTCGACCTCTTCCTCTCGAAGAAGACGCGCATCATGATACTCGGCGATTGGATTACGCAGTTCACCTATGCCGTGTTCGACGGCGAACACATGTTCCTTGAGGAATATGTGGAGGGTGAGAGCCAGCCATAAACAAAGGCCGGCACGCAACAACATAATAATAAATCTAAAACCAAATACGACTATGGGAAAAGGAAAAAAAGGCGGCAAACGCATGACCAAGAAACAGCTTGCCCCGAAGCTTGAGGAGCTATTCACCTCGAATCCCGGCAAGACACTATCGTTTAAGGATATATTCCGCTCTCTGCACCTCGACACTCATCCGCTGAAGATGCTTGCCATCGACATCATGGACGACATGGCGTGGGACGACTTCATCACCAAGGTGTCGGACAATTCCTACAAACTCAACCTTCAGGGTCAGGTGCGCGAGGGAGTGTTCCAACGCAAAGCCAACGGCAAGAACACCATCATCCCCGACGACTCCGAGAAACCCATATTCGTTGCCGAGCGCAACTCAATGTGGGCTTTGACCGGCGACCATGTGCGCTATTCGTGCATGGCACGACGCAAGAACCATATCAACGAGGCGCAGGTGATTGAGATTCTGAAAAGAGCCAAGGACACTTTCGTGGGACGAATATCCATCGACCACGACCTTTGCACTCTTATCTCGCCAAGCAACGTGCTTGCCAACAGCATCATCATTCCACGACGCAAACTGAAAGGCGGCAAGGACGGCGACAACGCTGTGGTGAAGATTGTGGAATGGCCCGACCAGGACCACCGCAATATGATTGGTGAGGTGGTTGACGTGTTGGGTAAATCGGGCGACAACGACGTGGAGATGAACACTATCCTCGCACAATACGGCCTACCTTATAAATATCCCAAGAATGTGGAGGAGGCTGCCGAGAAGATTTCTGCCGAAATCACTCCCGAGGACTATGCCGAGCGCGAGGACTTCCGCGACACATTCACATGCACCATCGACCCGAAAGACGCCAAGGACTTCGATGACGCTCTGTCTATAAAGAAGCTTAAGGACGGACTGTGGGAAGTAGGCGTTCACATTGCCGACGTTTCGCATTACGTCAAGGAAGGCTCCGTGATTGACAAGGAGGCTGTGAAACGAGCCACGAGTGTTTATCTTGTTGACCGCACAATACCAATGCTTCCTGAGCGTCTGTGCAACTTCATCTGCTCTCTGCGTCCTGACGAGGAGAAGTTGGCTTTCTCGGTTATCTTCAACCTCGACGACGACGCCAACGTCAAGGCCTACCGCATTGTGCACACTGTCATCAAGTCGAACCGCCGCTATGCCTACGAGGAAGTGCAGCAGTTGCTTGAGGACAACGGTGTGGTTGACGGTAAGGGCGAGCCTGCACCTAAAGCTCCCAAGGAGGGATATAAAGGCGAGAACGCCGACAACCTGATTCAGCTCGACCGACTTGCCAAGAAGCTTCGCGCCGCACGCTTCAAAAACGGATCTGTGAAGTTCGACCGTGAGGAACTGCACTTTGATGTCGACGAGAAAGGCAAACCTATACGCTGCTACTTCAAGCGTTCGAAGGATGCCAACAAGCTCATCGAGGAGTTCATGCTTCTTGCCAACAAGACAGTAGCAGAATCAGTGGGCAAGGTAGCAAAGGGCAAGAAGCCAAAGACCCTACCCTATCGTGTGCACGACAATCCCGACCCTACAAAGCTCGAGACACTCAGAGAGTTTGTTGTGAAGTTTGGCTACAAGATGAAGACCGACGGCACAAAGGGCGCTCTCGCCCGTTCGCTCAACAACCTTATGTCCGACTGCGAGGGCAAGCGCGAGCAGAACCTCATTCAGACTGTTGCACTCAGAGCAATGATGAAAGCGAAATACTCCATCCACAACATCGGACACTTCGGCTTGGCATTCGACTACTACACCCACTTCACTTCGCCAATCCGACGCTATCCCGACACTATGGTTCACCGTCTTATCACTCGCTACCAGCAGGGTGGACGCTCAGCCAACAAGGAACACTACGAGGAATTGTGCGAGCATTCGTCTGAAATGGAGCAGATAGCTGCCAATGCCGAGCGCGACTCTATAAAGTATAAGGCTGTGGAGTTTATGTCCGAAAGAATAGGCAATGTGTACGAGGCGCATATCTCGGGCATCCAGTCCTACGGCATCTACTGCGAGATTGACGAGAACCACTGCGAAGGTCTTGTGCCAATGCGCGACCTCGACGACGACTACTACGACTTCGACGAGCGCAACTACTGTCTCGTTGGCCGTCGACATCACCACAAGTATCAGCTTGGCGATCCTATAAAGATTAAGGTTGCCCAGGCTAATCTCGAAAAGAAGCAGCTTGACTTCACACTTGCCGATTAAAAGTAAAAAAGTTCTTCCGATATATGGAATTTGCACAAATCCACATATCGGAAGAACTTTTTTATTGGCTGTATGATTTATAATTAACAATTATCAGAAGCTCTCCAGCCACGCTCTCAAGTCCATGAGCATTTCAAGATGATACTGGAAAGACGTGCGCATGCCATATCCATGACCGCCATCAGGATAAACATGCAGAGCAGCCGGAACATCATGGCGATAAAGCTCAATGTAGTAGTTCACGCCATTGATAGGCAGCACAGTGTGGTCGTCGTCAGAGAGGAAGATGCAGGCACGTGGAGTGACACGCGACACCTGAAGGTCGGAGCAATACTTCTGTTCCTCCTTCTTGCTGGCATTCTTGCCAAGCAGATTATCGTGAGAGCCTTGATGAGTATAGCCCTGCATCATTGTTATGACGGGATAGAACAATATCTGGAAATTAGGCTTAGCGTCGCCCTTCGACTGTGTGGCTATTGTAGAGGCAAGGTGTCCGCCAGCCGAGAAACCCATGATACCAATGTTCTGCTCATTGATATGCCAATTGGCAGCATTGCGGCGCACAATGCGCATAGCCTCCTCGGCATCGCTAATAGGCACCTTGACATTGCCATTGGGCATACGGTAGTGCAGGACGATAGTGGCAATGCCCATCTTGTTGAAGAAAGGAGCCCAGTCGGTGCCTTCATGCTGCATGGCAAGATGCTCGTAGCCGCCACCCGGACAAATGACAATGGCGCGACCCGTGGCACGACGCCCCTCAGGCAGAAAAACCTTAATGTAGGCAGTGTCCTGCAATCCGTTCTTTTCAGGAGCTTTTCTATCCCACACATTAACACTAAACGACTTTTGCGCAAACGACGGTACTGCCACCAAAACAAACAGCAGCAGAGAGAAAATGTACTTTAAGACTTTCATTTATGAATATTTTTTTGAATTTTTATTGCTAATATAGACATATTACTTGCAAAGATAACCATTTTTTCGTAATATTGCAGTCGTTTTTAAACATCCATATTATGCGTAAACATATTTTCATTCTTTCGCTTGCCTGCGTGGCAACATTATGCGCAAATGCCAAGGTGCGTCTGCATCATCTCATATCCGACAATATGGTGGTGCAAAGCAATTCCGACGTAAGACTTTGGGGATGGGCTGCACCAGGAAAGAAGGTGAGAGTTACTACATCGTGGAGCGACCAAACTTACAGCTGCCTGTCAGGAAAAGACGGTGCTTGGGAAGTGCGTGTGCATACACCCAAAGCTGGTTATACACCATTGACAATTAAGTTCAGCGACGGAGAGGAAACTACAATAAGCAATGTTCTTTCAGGCGAGGTGTGGGTATGTGCCGGACAGTCGAACATGGAGATGCCGGTACATGGTTTTGACGGTTGCCCAGTGGAAGGCTACAACAATGTAGTGGTCGACGCTCGCAGTCATAGTGGCGTGCGCTACGCCAAGATACCAGCCACAATGTCGATGAAACCTCAGCAGGATGCCAACGTCAAGTGGCAGGTCGTATCACCTGAGACAGTAGGTAACACGTCTGCCACAGGTTATTTTTTCGGCAGAATGCTGGAACAGACACTTGGAGTGCCCGTCGGACTGATTGAAGCCAACAAGGGTGGCTCGCGTGTGGAGTCGTGGCTCGACTACGACAATCTGAAGAAAAACACCGATGAAAAACTCGATTCCACATCCATATACAACGTCAAAACCGACTATTATCGTCAGCTTGTATGGGGCAACGGCACTTTTTCGCCCATACAGAAATACACTGTCAAGGGCATCATCTATTATCAAGGATGCTCAAACGTGGGCTACCACACCGACGACTATGCCCGCCGACTCGGCATACTTGTGGAGCAATGGCGCAAGGCATTCGGTTGTGGCGAGATACCATTCTACTTTGTCGAGATAGCACCTTATTGGTATGACAATGCCAATGGTACAGATGCCGCCCTTCTGCGCGAACAGCAATATATAGCCTCAACAAAGATTAAGAATTGCGGACTTATAGGCAACAACGACGGTGCCTACAAGTGGGAGATGAAACAAATCCACCCCTCACAAAAGCGCAAAGTGGGCGAACGCCTTGCCTTCTATGCCCTATCCGAAACCTACGGCATAAAGGGCCTCATCTACAAGAACCCGTCGTTCGACAATATCACCGTGAACGGCAGTGAGGTATGCGTGAAACTCCGCAACACTGACCATGGAATATATCCGCTCTACGGCATTGAGGGATTCGAGATAGCCGGCACAGACGGCAAGTTATATCCCGCCGCCGCACGCTACGACTGGCACGACGGCATCATTTTGTCATCACCCAATGTGCATAAGCCGGTGGAAGTGTGCTACTGTTTCAAGAACTTCCAACTCGGCACAGCACGCAACCAAGGCGGCTTGCCTTTGCTGCCATTCAGGGCTAAGATTAAATAACAAGTAAGATTTCAGGAAAAACGTAATTGTTCATTACAAAATTCACATAACATGCATCCATTAGAAAAATTCGAGTACTGCCCTAAGTGCGGCAGCCACCACTTTGTAGCCAACGGCGCTACAAGTAAGAAATGTGAGAATTGTGGCTTCGAGTATTTTATGAACCCAAGTGCCTCCAACGTGGCAATCATCAAGAATGCCAAAGGCGAGATTCTCGTTGAGCGTCGCAAGCAGGAGCCAGCCAAAGGCACTCTCGATTTGCCGGGAGGTTTCACCCAGATAGGCGAGACATCAGAAGAGGGACTTGCACGCGAGGTGATGGAAGAGACAGGACTGAAGGTGACAGATGCAAAATATCTCTTCTCCCTGCCCAACATCTACCGCTACAGTGGCATCGACATCCACACTCTCGACATGTTCTATCTCTGCGAAGTGGAAGACGACAGCGTTGTGGCAGCCGGCGACGATGCAGCCGACTGCATGTGGCTTAATCCCGACGACATTCACACCGAGCAGTTCGGTCTGCGCTCAGTACGTTGGGGACTCATCAAGTTTCTTGAGCGTCAAGACAGATTTACGTCGGCTGAAGAGGCGCAGGCTAAAAGAGTATAATATAATAATGTAAAAAAGGAGGGCGTGTCAAAACTCCCAATATAAAAAACAAGAAACTCGTTGTACGTTCTTGTGTGGATGTACAACGAGTT